>JBFHXQ010000162.1:0-6946 GCA_041598895.1 Woeseiaceae bacterium
ATTTCCGCCGATTCCTCCGGCTCAATCTGGCCACTGCCTTTGGCGATGAAGATCATCAGCGCTGCAACGAGAAACGGTGCAGCGTATGCTTCGGTCCCGCCGTCCGTCTCGATGACCAGCGAAGTACCGACGAAGTGCGAGGATCTGATGCTTGAATTCAATTGTCTGCCCCACTGCGATATTTTGCGCGAATGTAACTCACTGAACGATTTATCAGTTCCTGCAGAACACCCTCGTCGACGTCGTCGAGTCGGTTTATGTACAGACAGGATTTACCGGTCTTGTATTTGCCCAGCTTGTTCAGCAGGGAATCGAAATCGCTGAAGCCGGACATAATATAGAGTGACAGATTTTGCTTGCGCGGTGAAAAACCGACTTGCATCCAAATGCCTTGTCGGCCGCTGGCGTAAGTGTATCGATAGCTCCCGAAGCCGACGATGCTGCTCCCCCACATTGCTGCTCGCTTACCGGTCGCGGCACGCATCATGCTCATGATCTTCTTCGCATCCGCGCGTTTATGCTTGTCCTCGATTGCATTGATGAATGCACTGACGCTGGCCGTGTTCTTCGTCGTTTTGAGTTCACTCATGCGTCTGGCCCGCCTCTTCTTCCTCCGCAAAGCAAGCGCCCGCGACTGCCCGAGCGACAATTGAACTGTCGAGAGTAATCAAAAACTTTAATTTAATCAATGAGATGTGCCGAATAGCCTGTCACCCGCATCGCCTAGTCCGGGAACGATATATTTGTTGTCGTCGAGACGATCGTCAATGGCCGCCGTATAAATGGTCACATCCGGGTGCAGGCGATCCACCGCACGGACGCCTTCGGGACAGGTAACGATGCATACGACAATGATCGTTCCCGCACCGCTTTCCTTGAGAAGTTCTATCGTCGCATTGGTCGATCCGCCGGTAGCAAGCATCGGATCGACGACAATGCAGGTTCCACCTTTCACCTGGGGCGGCAGGCGATGGTAGTAAGTGACGGGTTTCTTCGTTTTCTCGTCACGATAGACGCCGACGAATCCGACACGCGCCGTTGGCACCAACTCGAGGATGCCATCGAGCATGCCGATTCCGGCGCGCAGAATCGGAATCACGACGAGATCAGTATCGATTACGTGGCACGCAGCCTTTTCCATCGGGGTTTGCACGACGACCTCGCGCACGCGAATGCTCTTTAGCGCCTCGTAACAGAGAAACTGCGTAATTTCCGTTGCGAGCTCCCGAAATTTCTTATGCCCCGTTTCGACATCGCGAATGATAGCCAGCTTGTGCTGTATGCAGGGATGCTCAATTAACTCGTGCACGAATTTTACTCCTGCCAGTGTGTCGCGCTCAGTTCACCGACGGCCTGTCCGGGCGAGTCCGATTTTCGGTTCCCTGGCCCGGTGTAACGAACAGTAGCGTCGTGCGTTCGAAGACTCTTGCGGTGTGCCAGATCCCCTTCGGGACGATCACGAATTCCCCCGGAATCGTCAGACTGATTTGCTGATCGCCGTCCGCCATGGCGAGGATCATTTCGATTTTTCCGTGCAGCAGACACACGAATTCGTCACCGGCGGGGTGGACCTCCCAGGTTGGCCAATCCTCGGTAAACGTAAAGCTGGAAATAAGGCTATTACCGGCAAAATCGCCGTACTTTTTGTCGAGATCCGTCCAGAACGTATCGGTCACTGCGATGGTGTCTGCACGCAGTACGTCGTTCAATACGACAAATTTTGTTTCGATATGACCTTTTGCGGGCATAGGCACGCTCGATCCGCGTTCCGATCATCACTCTATGCCAGTCTTGTCCGGTTTTCCATGGATAACAGGACGAAATGGGACCGAAATCAGGCGGGATCCCGATCGCGTGCTGCCGATTCTGTCCACAGCGTTTGGCCGATCGCTTTCAGGAAACCTTTCTTGTCCGCCGGGGAAATCATTATCCTGCGGCCGTTACCGTAGTGAAGCCGCAATCGATCGAGCGATAAAGCAGGCGACGACCAGGGCTGCTTCGTTGCTTCGACTTTCTGAATTTCCGCGATCGGAATGCGCCAGCGCATCGGTCCGGAGACGACGATGAGCGTGTCCCCGTCGATCGTGTAGTGCGTCGCAACGAGTGTAGAAACAATCAGTCCCCCGACGAGCATGACCACTGCGAAGAACACGAGCAGGATGCCGGGCGGGAGGCCATCGCCCACCGCGCCGAAAAACGACACGAATACGACCGCGAGCGCTGCGACGAGCAAAACGAGCAGCCAGGTATCGATTTTGGATCTGAAGCGTTTTCGAGCCATTGTCGCTGTCTCAACGCAGCGCGACGATATTGGACACGGGTGTAGCCCCGCGCATCCTGCGGCCAGGAGCAACGTTACTGTACCACGGTACTGACCCAGCTCCCGATCAGGTGCGATAACGTGACGACAAGCACCGCAATGCCGAGATGTTCCGACAGGACCAGCAGCAATCGCTGCTTCTGCGCGCGCGCAATGAAAATGCTCAGCACCGCAATGACAAGCATGCCCCAAATAATCGATGCAATCACGGCTGGCACGAGCGGCAAAAGCACGAGCGGTATCACGAAGCTGATGGCGAAGATGAATTTCGTGACGAAAGTTGCCGCGGTGGCGGACCAGATGCGCCTGTTCGTGGCCCTAGGATCCGACTCTTCGGCAAGGTGAATGCCGAGCGCGTCAGACATCGCATCAGCTACTGCGATAACGCAAATTCCGCCGAGCACTGCCGCCAGCGAGTGGGTTCCGGCGTGCAGTCCGGCGATCAGCCCGATCGTCGTTATGACGCCGGATGTCGCACCGAAGAACAGGCCGACTCGGGCACCATCTTCCCGAAACCAGGGCATCGTCTCAGCCGCCAACAGATCGCCTGCCGGGCACCACGTTCAGTGCCAGAGCCCCAGGATTACGCCGTAAAGTACGAATTGTCCGGTGTGATAGCCGCCGTCGATGAACAGCGCACTGATTGGACGGTCTGCAAACTGGTAATTGATTCCGAAGCATGCGGCGACAAAACACAGCCCCACCACAAGACCGTAATGCACGCCGACAATCAGGTCCGGCTCCGGCCCGAGCAGGTAGGCGAACGCGACGGCGGCAACGAGAGCAAACCCGAAACTCAGTCCGAATACCCGCGCGGGATGCGGCTGCTCGTCGTCCTCGCTGCGGCCCATCGCCTCATTCCACGGTTTCAGGAACAGTATCGGCGAGTACCAGAGCCCGCCGAGCAGAAAGCTCGACACCGCAGCCGCGATGGCTGCAAAAACATTGATGTCCATTCTGGGTCTCCTTTGCAGAAGCTATCTCATGATACCGCGCGGCCGCACAGTGGGCCTTGCGGGCAGCAATGCAAGACACGAGGCGCGATCTGCGGTGTTTTCACTGCAGCGACGAGAAACGCCGCAGATCGGCCGCAAGGCCGCAGCCCGTTCGGGTTTTTCCCTCGTCTCAGCGCTCGGGCATCATAGCCGTTACGAGAACAATGCCCATCACGAATTTGCAGGCAGATCGAAAAAATCCACGATGCCAGTATTCAGCGAATACTCTGCACCGACAATCATCAGGCCGCCGGTTTCGATTAAGTTTTCGAGAATTGCGGAACCGTGCCTCAAGTGTTTCGTCGAGGTGCGTATGTTCTCGCGCACGGCGGCCGTCATCAACGATTCGGCGTCGTGGGCGACGTCCGACTCGAGCAGCGCCTCCACCGACGGCCGCACGAAATCGACGATTGCCCGCAGGTTCGGAGACCGAATGTCGCCGGGCTGCTGCAATTCGTCGAGCGTTGCCTTGACCGCGCCACAGTTCGTGTGGCCCAGCACAACGACCAGCCGAGTGCCGAAACTGCTCGCAGCAAATTCGACACTACCGATCTGCGACGGCGCAACGATGTTCCCGGCGACCCTGATTACGAACAGGTCGCCTAGCCCCTGATCAAAGACGAACTCGGCCGGCACGCGGGAGTCGGAGCATCCGAGAATGATTGCAAGTGGTTGCTGCGAGTCGGCCAGGGCGGCGCGCCGCGACGGGTCAATGCCTGCGCCGTCAGCCATTGCGCGGCCGGCGGCGAACCGCTGATTGCCCTCGCGTAACCTGGCCAGTGCCTTGTCAGCCGCGATCATACCGTGTCGATGCTCCGTGTTACCCTGCCGCCGTCCATAACCATCCTTGCTGCCGATTCACCGTCGAAAAGCGCACACGCTGAACAATTCTCATGCGGCTCGGGTGGCTGCTGCAAGCACTCCTGGCAGCCTACACGGTAGGCCTCTTCGAGCCAGTCACGAAACTGCGGTGTGAAATCGTCCGGTTTGTCGATGCGAAACTCGTGCACGACATTTCTCCGTGAATACTCGGGGACGCGCGTAAAGAACGGCGCCGGTCGATGCCGTGCCAGCACCAGGTGGCCGCGCAGGCAGCGCCTGCGCGGAATGATTGCTGCGAAGCGCATACGGGTCTGATACGCAACGCGCGTCTTTTTGAGGTATGACCCTTACGGGACCGAGCGTGTGGACCAGCCCGCTGAATTGATCGAAGAGCTCGACTGTAGAAACGGCGCATCCGTCGAGCAGCTCCGCGAGCTCGTATTTCCCACAGGAATGCCACTGATTCGCGGTCGTGAAGCGCTCGCCGCAGCTCGGGCACTTCCACAGGCGCGTGCGGACCGTCACCGCCGCCGGCCGCCGGCAATGCGTTCAGGGTTAGGCCCTCGTGCGCGCAGCCGCATCTCCGTAATCAGCATTTGCTGCTTGCGCGCGCGTTTCGCATCCGGGTCAGGAATCGTCGGAACGCGGTCGATTGCGGAGCGATACGTGTCCGGGAAACCATGACGCTCAGCGCCCAGGAGCACGAGTTCACGGTACCAGGCATACGGCAACAACGCATCATCGATGTGACAGGCAGCTGCTACGTAAATATGGCAGTCACCGAAATCAGGCACGCTTATCGGTCGCCGTTTGTACCCTGCGCCCTCTATGACGTCGAGCAGCTGCAGGGAAGAGGCATCGAGATCGTAAACCGCGACGTGAATTCTCCCTGCCGATCGGACGATATTGCATTTTCCCGAAACGTCGATGCTGCGCTTGTGGAATCGCAATCGCCATCCGGGTACGGCAGCGGTCCCGATGAACCGCACAGCCGGCAGGCGCCAGCGTAATCGCAGAGGATGCAAATTCGAACCGTATGCCGCGTATAGCATGATCGTCCCGAGAGCGTGAGGTGCGACCGCATTTTATCAGGACTCGCGGCTGACCCGATCGCTCGTGCCGTGCAGTAAGCTCAGTCCAGGTCGAATTCGACGAAGGAATCGACGCCGCCGACCGTTGGGCCGACCGGCTGGAACAGCCAGCCGAGACTCCGGCAGGCTTCCCGATCCCAGACGCCGTCGCCGAAATAGCGTACCGACGCGAAATCACCACCCAGCAGTCTCAGGGCATGGCGCATGATTCCGGGCCGGTCGATTGCGTCGTTCGAGGTCGCGAGAGGTACGCCTGAGATATCGAATCCCGCCGTCGTCAGTTTCAGCTCGGCGCTGCCGCGCCAGCCCCCGGTTGCAACCGCAACCGAATACTCGTCGGATGCCGCCAGCGTTTCGAACAGTGTCCGTGCACCCCTGACTTCTGCGAACGGTCCGTGCGCCCGAATGTGTGCGCCCAGACGCTGAATAAAATCGTCCTGTACCGCTGCGACGAGGTCGGAGGACGCCTGTATACGGTTGTCATCCATGACCTGCCGCAGAATTCCGGAATCCGTCACAAACTCGTAATCACAAAGCCGCGGTCGAAACCGGACCGGGCCGAGTACCTCGATCAGGGACCTGCGGTAAATGCGCTCATCGGCTTCGGAGGATTGCAGCAACGTTCCGTCGATGTCGAAGATCACTGCCTGCATCGCTCAGCGCGCCGTCTTTTCGCCATGGCTGTCGCGTTCCGCACGGCCGCCGCGTTGTGCCGGCGGTATCCAGAACCAGATCGCGGCGACCAGCAGCCCGAATGCCGTGTAGGCGACGACGAAAACCCACGCCGGCGCTCGCCAGTAAAGCATCTCCTCGAGCCAGTGCGCCACGAACGCGCCGGAATACGTCGCATTTCCGGCACGTTGGCGAAAATACATCTCGATGCTTGTCAGCGGACAGACGACTCCAAGCCAGGCCTGCAGTACGACGACGGCAATCGCGAACAGGTGTAGCCACCTGAACAGGCGCGAGCGGACCCAGGCCCATTGTTTGAAACCGCCAATTGCTATCAGGATAAGGCCGACGACGACGAACAGTACGAAAAGTGCATGGATGACGAGTACCGCATCAGCGGCCAGGACGTATAGCGTGGACGACTTCATTTTCCCGTCGGCGACCGTAGCGGTCGATCACAGACCTCGAAACAGGAACTGTGGCAACACGACGAGCCCGACAATGGCGACCACGACATAGACCGGCGTCAGTATCCCGACAGCCCGACAGAGCAGTGCAACGTTCGGGCCGATGCATGGGTGCCTAGAACCCGAATAAACGAACTTCTGCAGTGCAATGCTGCGGCGCGGCGATGCCATGAACAACGTTGGGCTTCCGATCTCCGTGAATACCTCCGGGTGGCGCTGCTCGAGCTCGCTCAGGAGCTTTCCATAAAGGTACAAGAGCAGCGCCATACCGCCGAGTACGATGGCGATCCAGACGCCGATCCAGAGGTTCATGCGCTGCACCCGGACAAGATCTTGATTTCCGGCCTAACGGTATTTTCGGTAACAGGCAATTCGCTCTACCTCGTCGAATCCCGGTGCACTGTGTGCTGCGCGACTCTGATTGTTGTGTATCTCGTCATCGCTCGCAAATTCCGACAGCTCCTGGCTGCACCCCCATGGATCGGCAGATGCAAGAAGCGACCGGCCGATACGTCGGCGACGGTACTCAAATTCCACCCACGACCCGTGCCGAAATGCGACCGCAGACGTACGACAGCC
>JBFHXQ010000163.1:0-6942 GCA_041598895.1 Woeseiaceae bacterium
ATGGTCGGCGGCTGGCTGTCCGGCCGCATCGACGGCGACGAGATGGAGGTGCTGCTGAGCTCGATCGACGACGTCCTCGACAAGGCCGCGCCGGCCGAGCCGGTGTTCGTCAACATGCCGAAAAACTTTCCTCACGAGGCCTTTGCCTGGACCGCCGACGATCTCGATCGGATTGCGCCCGACAATCCGATTGCGTTGTTCTATACGAGCAGCGACACGCGCGTGAACCGCGCGATGCTCGAGCGCGCGTTTGCAATGGGGCTGCCCAAGAACCACTTTGGTGTCGTCCGGGACGATCAGGGCAGGCCGACGGGCGAGCTGATTCACGAAGCGACCGGGTTTATAGGCTGGCAGGCCCGGCCGTATCCGAGTCGCGAGTACATCGAGCAGGGCATCCGGGATGCGAAGGCCTCGTTTCTGGGCTACCTGAGCGTGGGTGTGACCACGACGACGGGCCACATGAGCGGGCTGACGATCAGCATGCTCAACGAAATCTTTCACGATGGCGATCTGTCGATGCGCGTATTTCCCGGGCACGACATGACGCGGCAGAATCCGTTTCCCGAACAGTACCTGAAACGCGTCGGCAATCTCGTCGACTTTTCGCTGTACGATCCGGCGCGCGGCCCGATGGTCAAGATTGTCGGTGCGGCGCTCGCATCGCTCGACGACGGGCCGAACAGCCCTTCCGGCATTCTGACGATCCAGCCCAAGGACCGGATCATGCCGGAACTCGGCGGCACGCCGCACGGCTGGAACAAGTGGTCTGGCGAAAGCGTCACGGGACTCGGCTGGGACGATCTCAGCGTGGAGCAGAGGCTGCAAACGGACTGGAACACCATGCGCCTGCTCATCAAGTACGGCTGGAACACGAGCGGCAACCACAACATGGGCAGCGGCGCGATGAAGGTCGTGCTCGACGCGGTCGAGAATGCCTACAGTGAGGAAGAGGTTCTCTTCAAGCAGGTCAAGCCGAACGCCTATGATCACAACGTCATCTGGCATCCGGACAACTTTCCGCTGATCGACAAGTACAACGACCGGCTCCGTTTCGGCCTGAAGATCGACGAGTATTTTGATCCGCGTCTGGTGAACGGAAAGTCGCCGCTCCTGTACGAATACGCCAGCCAGCTCGACGAACTGCAGCCGGTGCGAGACCTCATTGAGCGTGGCGTGAACGTGCATTTCGAAGGCAGCGACCCGACGAATCATCCGATGCGGATGGTCAAGTGGGCCGTGACGCGGACCGACGAGCACGGCCGCGTCATCGCGCCGGCCCAGGCCATCGACCGCAAAACGGCGCTGCGCATGATTACCTGGAACGCGGCAAGATTCGTCGGCGAGGAGGCAAATCTCGGCTCGCTCGAACCCGGCAAGTGGGCGGATCTGGTCGTGCTGAACGGGGACTTTCTGGCCGTGCCCGATGAGGAACTCGACAAGCTGCACATCGATCTGACCTACGTCGCCGGCAAGCTTGCGTACGACGTTCGGCTCTGGGAGTGACGGTTGCGATTCCGTATGTTCAAACGCCTTGCCGACGTCATCGCCGCGACCCTCGCCGTTGCGCTGCTGTTACCGATTGCCGCAATCGCAGGCGACGAGGACAGGGGGGCCGCTTACATGATCTATATCGATCCGGAAACCGGCAAATACACGACCTTGGATCCAGAGTTGAACGATGGCACGCACCCGACAGCGGAGGTCAGGGCGACTGAGTCTCCGCGCCGCAACACGGCCGTGCCCGATCCCGTGACCCGGCGAATCGTGCAGGTCATATCAGCAGCAGCCGTTGCGCTCGTGCTGGTCGCCGCTGGTATGACTATCGTCCGCCGCCGTGCCGGCTGAGATCCCGTTGGAGTCGAAACCCGTATGAATGACCATGACGTAACCGTGCTCCGCGCTGTTCCTGCATTGTTTGCAGCGCTTGGATTGAGCATTTCCTCCCTGGCTCGTGCGGAATACGCGTCACCGAGCGAAGTGCCCGTCGCGGAAATTATTGCGGCATCCAAAGATCTGCTGAGTCGCAGCGATATCCCCGTGCGTGGCGATAGCGGCTACGTCGAGGACATCATTCGCGTCGAGGCGGGCGGCATGCTCTGGGATATCGGCATGTCCGTGCACGAGCCCGCGAATCCTGACGACGTTCCCATCGGTGCAGACGGCCGTAAGGTCGGTATCTTCCTGCTGCACGGCGGATCGGGCGACTTCAAGTCGATGCATCGTCGCGCGTATTTGCTTGCTCAGAAGCTCGGCTACAAGGTCGTGTCGATGAGCTATCCCGGGCGGCACGCATTTCACACCGGGTCGCGGGACTGGCCCGGAAAGAACGTCAACGACGACGGATCCGTGCGCACACCGATCTGGCTCCGCGGCGAGCACATGACGCGCGATCAGTACGACGTGATCTTCGATACATCACAGCGGCCGCGATACGGCACGCGCAGGCTCGCCAAAGCGAAACCCGGGACGCTGTTTTATTTCCGCATGGCTGCATGGCCGCTGGCGCTCGAGGCTGGCGGCAAGGCGGCGATGCAAAAACACTTTCCGGCGGACGAGTACTCGATTTACGTGCACGGACAGTCGACCGGCGGTCCGCTCGTGAACATGCTGTCGCAGCGGGTCGACAACATCGTGGGCATCATGGCGATCGAGAATTCGCCGTTCGGTTATATCTATCGAAAACAGGCCGCGTGGGGCGGTCAGCTCGGCAAGATCGGCGACTACGAGTTGGTGTCCGAGGAGTCGCAGCTGCCATCGCGATCCGATCCGTTTGACGAGCTGTACATTCGCAGCTGGCGGGATTCGGCGCGTTACGTCGGGCCGGAATTGCTGGGCACCGAAGGACCGCAAGCGCTGATGCGCCTGCCGATGGTCATGGAAGACATCCTGGCGGGCTGGGAGCGCGCCCAGAAACACCCCCAGTTCAAGGCCGAGTACATCATCACGCACGGTATCGAGGCGTCGCTGACGGCGGCGGCAAAAGTCACGGCAGATCGCATGGGTCTTGGCAGAAAGGAAACCGAAGATCTTATTCGTCATTACATCGGCTTTACCCACGAGCTGCGTGGCCGGGGCGTCAAGCCGGTACCGCCGGTGATGTTCCAGATTTCGGCGTTCAGTCGGGACCACAGCCGCGAGGTTTACGAAGCCGTCACGATACCGATGTACAAGGCGATGAACCCTGCGCCGAAGATTTCCTTTACGCAGTTCATGGCCGGTAAGCACGGCTACATTGCGCCGGACAAAGAATTGGGTCTGCCCTACGGCATCGCGCCCGCCGTTTACCTCGAGTGGGACGACGCCATCAGGAACGGCTGGTTCATCGTTGACTAGACAATCGCGGCTGGAAGCCGCTCCCACGATGCTGATTCGTGGTTGATGGGGACATTCCGCTTTTATGCGCATAAAGTTGGAATGTCCCTAGGGAAATATGCAAAGAAAAGCGGAATGTCCCCTCCGATCACAATCTCACGGAGTCATCACCCAGCGAAGCGCGGCCAGCAGGCCGCCGGCGAGTTCGCGCGGTTTCTCGATGTGCCCGTAATGCGTCATCGGCACGTCGAAGACGAGCACGCGAATCGGAATGTCGGGGTTCGCGGCGCGGAACTCGTTTGCGATAAGCAACTCCCGCGCGTTTTCCGGATCCTCATCCCAATGGCCCGTATCCAGCAGCGCCGTCGTCCAGATCATCTTGCGGTAGCCCTTGACCGGCGCGCGCATCGTCGAGAATAGGTCGGCCACGATCTCGTCGGGATCGATGCCGAGGTCGTTGCCCTCGAGCGTCTCACGAATCTGCGCTTCGATCTCGGGCTGCAGGTAATTCATGCTGGAATGTTCCATATCCTGTAATGGCTGCTTGAACTGCGGCCGGCGCCGGTTTTCACGATTCATCCATTCGGTTGCAATTTCGAGGCGGGTCTTGTCGGGATCCCAGAACGGATTCAGCGGCCCCAGGTAGCCCCCCGCGTATTGATCGGGCGTTCGGGCGCGAAGCTGGCTGACGTGCGGATACTCGTCGATCGAGCGCACGCCGCGAAACGTCTGCATCACCTCGAGGCCGGCCGGACCGCCGGTGCCCCAGCCCATCGACAGTCCCTGCATCTTGTCTTGGAGCGCGTCTTTCAAAATGAACTGCAGTTCGCCGCCCGTCGAATGCCCGACGAGGAGGGCGGGTCCGTCAATTACTTCGTTGACGATTGCGAAGACACCGTCGCTGACGACGCGAAACGTGTAGATGGCATTGCGGATTTTCGCCTCTTCCGCAGGCATTTCCCGATCGAGCAGGTAACCGGGAATGCGGTCGCCGAAATTCGTGCCGGACCAGCCGCCGTGCCGGTAGTTGCCCGGAATCGTCACGAGCAAAACGGGAACGCGCTGGGCAAGAAACTGGCCGAGCCCCGGATCGTTTTTCGGTCCGATAAAAAACTCGTACCAGTTCGCTGCACCGCCGTTGATGATGACCAGAGTGGGCAGACCCGGTTCGGGATTTTGCGGGTCGAGAAGCAAGGCACCGATGTCCCAGTCGAGACCGTAGACCGGAAAGCGCGTCTCGTGCCAGCGCGCGGTATATCCGAGCGTCTCGGGCGCCAATGCCTCCAGTTTGCGCGGGTCGAACGCGCCTCCGGGTGCGGCATCGGCGAGCGCCTTGACGGTTTGGCCTCCATCGGGCAGCTCCCAGCCGAGCCGCGCAAAGAGCTTCGGCGGCACGAGGTGAAACGGTGCGTCGTCGTCAAGCAGTCCGATGATCTCGTCTTCGGCGGAGGGATTTTTCGAACAGCCCGACGCAAGCGCCAGTGACAGTGCAGCGATGACGATGAATTGCCGGCGAATCGCAACGGACGGGCTGCCGGGGGGCGGGAAAGTCGCAGTTCTCATTTCTTATTCGACCAGCCGTGCCGGATCGAGGCTCCGTGCCCGGGCTTCCGCAACATAGCGCATCACCGTTTCAGTTGTGAAGAAACCCTCATCGCGCAGTGTCGTTGCGGCGGCCTCGACGCAGCGCACGTAGCGGTCCTGTGTGAGCGTCTCGCCGGGCTCGAGCAGCCCGAGCCGCTGCCAGGCCTGGCTGGGGGTCTCGCGAAAGTCCCAGATCCCGTTGCGGTTCATGTCGACGAACATGTTCGACTTGTCCAGCGGCTCGAGACCGTCGCCGGTAAACGCGGCGAACGCGGTCGTACCCGCGCCGCTTTGCGGATACGGATAAAACACGCCGAGTGGGCAGGCGACCTCGGGATAACTGATCGCCGGATGGTCAATTGTTCCGTCACCGTCGATGTCGCCAATGACGTGCCAGTCGGACTTCGACTGCGGTGGGGTGCCTGTTTCCTCGACGAGCACGTCGAGCGTGTCGATTGCGCCGCCGACGATCAGCGACACGTCGAGTACCAGAACCTTGCCCAGCCGGTTGTCCGGTGGAAGGCCCTCGCCGCCGTTGTGGCTCATGCTGCGGATTTCATACATGCGAAAGCGCTCGCCCAGGCCCTTCTCGACGAGAATCCTGGCATTGAGCCGCTTGTTCGCGAGATAGCCGTCGGAGACCCAGCTCGGGCGATTCGGCGCACGGTCCCAGATCTTCGTGTACATCTGGTGCACGAATTCGACCTGCGGGCGAAACGATGCCTTGTCCTCGTCGCTCGCGAACAGCACGTCCTCGCCGTCGCGCATTACGACCGGCAGCCACAGCCCGGTCGCCGAATCGTCGAGCAGATAGCCGTCGAATATCGGCTGTCCGCGCGCGTCTGCATTCAGGCCCGGCGTGTAGTTGATGCTGCGCGCGATGCGCGCGCCGGCGGAATGGCCATACAGATACGTGCGTGACGGCTTGCGGCCGAGCCGCTTCTGCAATGCGTTCTCGGCGACGAGCGTGAAGTCCTTGATGATTGCCGCGTTGTCGTTGAATGCTGCGAAGTCGACGACGGTCCCGTTCTCGAGTGTTGCGATGACTTCGCCGATACCCTGTTGGCTCGTGCGCATCGTCTTTGCGAGCGCGTAGCCCTTGGCCAGCATTACGCGATCGATCTTGTCGAACATTGCGATTGGGTCGGTTGCGTCGTAATAGCGATTCCAGATCCTGAGCCGACCGTTTCGGAACGAGCGATCGCGACCGTGCGCGGTCACCCACAGCTTGCCGTTCCAGTCTGCGCGTTTCTTCGGATACGCGAGGAGGATCGCGGCGCCGCGCAGGCGCTCGTAGCGCGCGATCGCAAGCAGTCTCTCGCCCGGCGTCCCTGCCTGCTCGAAGATGAGGTCCGGTCCGTTCGTCAGGTACTCGTGGTACGTGCCTTCCATGGTCACGTAACCCTCCGCGGTGCCGTCGAGCCCCATGTCGACGCGCAGGAAATCGTGACCGGCATGGCTGAATTCGCCGTGCAGCATTCGGCACGATTCCGGACCCACGTCCTGCCCGATGACCTTACGCGGCTTGGGCAGGAACGAGTCGCAGGACACAACGTCGCGGTCGGCGGTGGAAGCAGGAATCGTGCTCAGCAGAAACAGTGTTCCGATCGTCAGGGAGATCGCTTTCGGAGCTTGCATACGGGTTCCTCAAAATAAGGACGGCAGTTTACGCATCGACGGCCAACGACACAGGCGGGAATCTCTTTATTGGAATGGCCCGCTACGCTGCGCTTTATTTCCAATAAAGCGGTTTCCGCCTGTGGCTGAATCGTCACACTGCTAAGCACAGAAGTGCCGACTTAGTGTAACAAAGCGCTAATTCCGACTAGCATTGCGGTTAATTTCATTGCACATGAAAGCGACAAGCGGAACGGCTGTTGAGTTTGCAGTATCGTTTCGGAAATTACGCCACCGGCAATGACCGCGGAGATCATGAACATGCGAGCGATGACAATGTTATGGCTGTGCGCGATAGCGCCTGCCGCGGTCGCACAGCCGCTTCCGTCGGAACTGATCAAGTATGCGGATTTTGTTTTCTACAACGGC
>JBFHXQ010000164.1:0-6934 GCA_041598895.1 Woeseiaceae bacterium
TCGACGCGCCAGACGAGGGCCCAGGCGGTGCTCCTTGACGAGGGCAAACCGGCATTTCCGGCGATGGACGAGGATCGCAACGAATTCGCGTTCAATCTGCAGGTAATGAATGCGGATGGCAGTGGTATCGAACAGGTCTCCTACAACCAGAGTCACGATCTCGATCCCTCCGTGGCAAGCGACGGCCGGGTGATTTTCGCCCGCTGGGACAACGCGGCGCTCAACAACGCCGTAAATCTGTATCGCATGAATCCGGACGGCTCGGAGCTCGAATTGCTGTACGGCAACGAAAGCCACGACACGGGTACGAACGGATCGACGATTCAGTTCATGCAGCCGAGGGAGCTTGAAGACGGACGAATCCTGTCGCTGATCCGGCCGTTTTCGGGAACCGCAAGCGGCGGCGATCTGGTCGTCATCAACACCCCTCAGTACCTGGAAAACACGCAGCCTACAAGCGTGAACATCGGCGTACTGACCGGACCCGCCCAGGAAGTGGCGACGGTTAACGACGTATCGACCGAAGCCGGTGTCCCATCGCCGGGAGGCCGCTACAGCTTTGCCTATCCGATACTCGATGGTACGGGGCGCGTGCTCGTGAGCTGGAGCCAGTGCCGGATCGTCGAAACGCTTCCGGACGGATCGCAAAACGTGCTGCCGTGTACACCCGAGCGGCTGGCCGATCCGCAGACCTTCGAGGTCGCGCCGCCCCTTTACGGCATCTGGATTTACGATCCGCGCGATGACACGCAGCTGCCCGTCGTGCCCGGCGAAGAGGGCTTCATGTTTACCGAGGTCGTCGCCGCGGATCCGCGAGCAACGCCGCCGGTCGTGCTCGACGGTCTGAACAACTATCCGGACGATCCTACGCTCGCGGATGCGGCCGAGGCGGTCATCAGCATTCGGAGCGTCTACGACTTCGACGGGGCCGCTGCGGTCGATATCTACGCGATGGCCGATCCGGCGCAGACTCTGGCATCGGAGCGTCCCGCACGATTTCTGCGCGTCGAGAAGGCCGTGTCGATTCCGGATGATGATCTCGTTGACCTCGACAACACGGATTTCGGCGTGAGCCCGGTGCAGAGCATGAAGGAAATCGTCGCCTACGCGATGGTCGAGCCCGACGGTTCGGTCATGACCCGCGTGCCGGCCAACGTCGCGCTCGCCGTCAGCGTCGTCGACGCAAACGGTAAACGAATTACGGCACGCCACCAGAACTGGATACAGCTTCGGCCAGGCCAGCTGCTGGAATGCAACGGCTGTCACGTGGCTAACAGCGGGCTCTCGCACGGGCGCTACGAGGCATTCGATTCGGCCTATCCCGGCGCGCAGGTTGCCGGTGTCGAGTTTCCGAACACGGATCCGCAGTGGTTTGCCGGCGACATCGGTGACACGATGGCAGAGATACGCGCCAGGATTACCTGCGCCACCAACGGCTGTTCTTCGCTCGAGCCGTCGCTCAACGTCATGTATCGCGACGTGTGGACGAATCCGAATGTACGCCAGCCGGACCCGGACATCGATTACCTGTACTCCGACCTGACGACGACGGCGCCGGCGACGCTGGCGTGTCAGCAGGACTGGCAGTCGCAGTGCCGAAGCGTGATCAACTACGAGTCGATCATCCACCCGCTCTGGAGTCAGCCCCGTCCCGTGTTCGACGACATGGGCAATCCGGTTTTGGACGGGAACGGCGTGCAGGTCGACAACAACTGTGTGAACTGTCACTCGCCGATCGATCCGGCGGACGGCAGCGTTCGCGTGCCCGCAGGTCAGCTGGAGCTCCAGGACGGCCAGTCCCCCGACGTTCCGGAACATTTTCATGCCTCCCGCGAGCTCTTAGTTACTGATAATCTTCAAATTCTGGATAACGGCGCGCTTATCGACGAGTTGCAGCAGGTGGGCACGGACGCCGACGGCAACCCGATATTCGCGCCGATTCCGGTGAGCCCGCCGGCGCGCAGTGCGGGCGCATTGGCGTCGAGCGAATTCTTTGACCGATTCGAAGATTCTCAGGACCTGCACTTTGATATGTTGTCCGGCACGGAGAGACGACTGATTGCGGAATGGTTGGATGTCGGAGCCCAGTATTACAACAATCCCTTCGACGTCCCCCAGAACTGAGCGCGCCTGGCTCGCCTGCCTGATCCTTGCCGTTATCGCGGTGGCGGCGGCCAGTCCGGCCGGTGCGGAAACGTACCGCCGCGTTGCGGTCGCCGACCCCTACCTCGAACTGCGTACCGGCCCGGGACGCGGCTATCCCGTGTTTCACGTCGTCGATCGCGGCGAATCCGTAGACATTCTCAAGCGCCGCACGGATTGGTTTCTCGTGCGAGCGAAAAGCGGCGCAGAAGGTTGGGTCGACCTCGGACAAATGGAACTGACGTTGGAAGCGGACGGTGCCGTGGTCGATTTCCGGCGCGCGGGACTCGAGGACTTCACGAATGCGCGCTGGGAGGCCGGCTTACTGGCCGGAGACTTCGGCGGCGCCAATATTGTTTCGCTGTATGGCGGCTACTCGATCAATCCGCACGTGTCCGTCGAAGTATGGGGTTCACAGATTTTGGGAAATTTCTCGAACGGCTGGATGGGCAGTGTTAACGTCGTGCACGAGACCTGGCCGGACTGGCGTATTTCGCCGTTTTTTACGCTTGGTGGCGGCATCATTCACACCGAGCCGAAATCCACGATCGTTCAGGGTGACGATCGTACGGACCAGATCGGGCATGTCGGCGCGGGCGTGCGTATCTACACGGCGCGGCGCTTCCTGCTGCGCGCCGAGTACAAGAGCTACGTCGTCTTCACGAGCCGTGACGATAACGAGGAAGTGGAAGAATGGAAGATCGGGTTCGCGTTCTTTTTCTGATCGTGGCGGCGGTAACGCTGAGCGGCTGCGCGGCAACGAAGAACCTGTTCGGCTTCGGCCGTGACGAGGCACCGCCACCCGCGGAGGGCCCAGGCCAGGTTATCGAACCGGAAGTCGAGCGGCGCGATATCAAGGAACCCAAAATCGACCGCGAAGATTTCGAGGTCGGGGCATTTGCCGGCATCATGAGCATCGAGGACTTCGGCTCCGATCTCGTCTACGGCGTCCGCCTTGCGTATCACGTGACCGAAGGGTTTTTCGTTGAGGGCACTCTCGGACGCACGGAAGCCGGATTGACGAGCTTCGAATCGCTATCCGGTAGCGCGCGGCTCCTGTCGGACGACGATCGCGAATTTACGTATTACAACGTTAATCTGGGATACAACATCCTGCCCGGGGAGGCGTTCGTTGGGGAGGGCCGCGCCTACAACACGAGCCTGTATGTGATAGCCGGGCTTGGCTCGACGCGTTTCGCGGCCGACGACCGGTTCACGGTCAACTTTGGCGCCGGGTATCGATTCCTGCTGACGGATTCCATCGCACTGCACATCGACTTTCGCGACCACCTGTTCGATATCGATCTTCTGGGCGAGGAAAAAACGGTGCACAACCTCGAGGGCCACGTAGGCATCACGGTCTTCTTCTGAGGCAGGGTTCACATTTCGGGCTCGTACATCGCGCTAGAGTACCGGGATGAATATCTCGAATGCGGCTCTATGGCATGTCCTGGCAGCAGTCGGACTCCTCGTGGCGACTGCCGGGTGCAGTTCCATCGATCCCTGGGTGAAGCCCTACGAGCGCGACCGGCTCGCGGACCCGATCATGGCGCTGGACATGGATCCGGTCTCGAGTGCCTATATTCAGCATGTTTACGAGGCACGTGAAGGTGCCCGCGGTGGAGAGGGCGCGGCCGGCGGCGGCTGCGGCTGCAACTGACGTAATCTCCGTGGTCGGGCGTATCAGACTCGTTATGCTGCTGGTCTGCTTCGGCGCAGTTCCCGGTGCGGCGATTGCCGGCGTGCTGCCGGAAGATCGCGCTGATGTCCTCTACCATTTGTACGACGGTGGCGGTGTCGAGATCGACGGCCCGTCGATACTGGTGCGCAAGCAGGTTGGCAAAAGTACCTCTTTCGTTGCGAATCACTACGTTGACATGGTGAGCTCGGCCTCGATCGATGTCATCACGACTGCGAGCCCGTATACGGAAGAGCGCAAGCAATGGTCGCTCGGCATGGACTACCTCCGAGGCAATACGACGATGAGCGTGGCCTATACGAGCAGCGTCGAATCCGACTTCGACGCCAAAACGTACAGTTTTTCGGTGAGCCAGGACATGTTCGGCGATCTGACGACGTTGACGCTGAGCTATGCGCTCGGCAACGATTCGGTCGGCAAGGCAGACGACCCGACGTTCGTGCGCTTCAATGATCGCCAGCACTACGGGATAGGGCTGACCCAGATAGTCACCAAAAACCTGATCGCTTCCTTGAATTTCGAGACGATTACGGACGAGGGCTATCTGAACAACCCGTATCGGTCGGTTCGCTTTTTCGACCCCGGTGAGGGTCGCGGGTTCAACTACGAGCAGGAAGTTTACCCGAACACGCGTACGAGCAACGCACTTGGCCTTCGAGCCAAGTATTTCCTGCCGTACAGGGCAGCAATCGAAAGCGAGTATCGGTATTTCACCGACACCTGGGATATCCGCTCGCATACGGCTTCGATCGGCTACGTGCATCCGCTAGGTCCCTGGACACTCCACGCCAAATTGCGCTATCACGATCAGACGAGCGCACACTTTTTTCAGGACATTTTCGCGCGCTCCGAGGCTACGAACTTCCGGGGCCGTGACAAGGAGCTGAGCGCGCTCTCGAGCTTTACGCTCAAACTGGCGGCGACCTACGAATTTCTGAACGACCCGGACGGCTGGGGATTCCTCAAAAAGGGCAGTGCCACGCTATCGTTGGATCGATTGAGCGTCGATTACGAAGAATTCTCGGATCTGTCGACCGGCGCGCTGCTCGGCGAGGAACCGCTGTACAGTCTCGATGCCAACGTCGTGCAGCTGTACGTGTCCTTCTGGTACTAGCGAACAACGCAGATCATCCTCGACCTGCCATTGCCGGGAATTGCTGTCACGGTCTGATATACGGTATCCCGTTCCGAGGTGCGCGGGCTTCCGGTATAGTCTGCGCCGCGATACAAGTTTCCCCGTTTGGGCAATGAGAGGCTGAATCATGACACGATCCCGTATTGACATACTCGTACCGGCGGCTCTGGCGCTGGTCGTATCGGCACCCGCGCTTGCGCAGATGGGCGGCGGACCGAGCGAGGGCAGGGGTGCTCGCTCCGACGACATGCCGGAGATGCGCGAACGCAGCGAGGAGATCCGTGAAGCGGGAGAGCGCAAGGCAAAAAAGTCCCGCGTCGAGGCCGATGCTTCCTTGAGCAACGATAGTGCGAGCGAAATCAGCCGGGATAAGTCGGTAAGCGGTCCTGAGCATGCCGCGACACAGGGCAGCGAGAAAGCGCAGGAAATGCGTAACCGCCGCGATGAGCGCAAGGCGATCATGGATGACTACAAGAGCAACAAGAATGCGCGCAAGGAGGTTCAGAAAGGGGAGCGTAAGGCTCGTCCCGAGCTGGACGCGGAAACCAGCACCCGCATGGATGCGGATTCCGACGATGCCGGCGACGAGCTGAAAAAGGCGAAAAAACCGTGGTGGAAATTCTGGGGTGAGTAGGACCGGACTCCATGCGGTCTTAGGGCTGCCCTAGATAGTTTCTAGCCCTTCAACGAAAGCGCTACACTGCATACGGTTTCCGGATGGAGTGTCTCAGGAATGTCATGGCTGTTTGGCGCAACGATTGTTGTGCTCCTTATCGGCATCGCTCTCTATAATCGGCTAATTCGCAGTCGCAATCGCGTAGACACGGCGTGGAGTGATATCGACGTCCAGCTACAGCGCCGCTACGACCTGATTCCACAGCTCGTGAAAGCTGTCGATCAATATGCAAAATATGAACGCGCTACGCTCGCAGCAATAACCGAACTCCGATCCCGGGCGCGGGACACGAAGAATGTCGAACTGCGCGGACACCTGGAGGACGAACTCAGCACTGGTCTGAAGCGACTTATCGCCGTCGCCGAAGCCTATCCGGATCTGAAGGCGAATGAGAACTTTTTGAGTCTGCAAAACGAGCTGGTCGAGACCGAAAACTATCTGCAATTTGCGCGCCGGTATTACAACGGCTCGGTACGTGATTATCTTACGATGCTCGAATCGGTACCCAGCAACGTCATCGCTCGCATTTTCAGTTTTCGCGAACGGCAGTTTTTTCAGAAATCCTCCGATGACGCGGCCAATGTGCCGCTCGTCAAACTGGGAACCGTGGAATGAGGGTTGCGACGGCGCTGGCACTGCTGTTGCCGGTCATCGCGTTCACCGACGAACGAATCACGGAGTTTCATAGCGAAGTCGTCATCATGGCCGCCGGCTGGATCGACGTGATCGAGACGATCGAGGTCGAGGCAGAAGGCAAGCGAATTCGTCGCGGTATCTACCGTGATTTTCCGACCGACTACGTCGACAAATTCAGCAACAATCATCGTGTTGCATTCGAGCCCCTGAGCCTGTTACGCAATGGTCAGCCGGAAGATTTTCACACCGAGCGCCTGTCAGACGGCGTGCGTGTGTATTTCGGCCACAAGAATCGTTTCCTGAAGAACGGCGGGCACGCGTACACGTTTCGCTACCGGGCCAGCCGCGTGCTCGGATTTTTCCCGGACCATGACGAGCTCTATTGGAACGTCACGGGCTTTGACTGGGCATTTCCGATCGATTCGGCGAGCGCCGCTGTCAGTTTTCAATTCGAGCCGCCACGGCAAGCGATAACTGCCGAGGCGTACACGGGGCCGTTCGGAGCAACGGAACGCGAGTACTCGGCCGAAATCGATCGTGACGGACGGGTTACGTTCAGGGCGCTAGCGCCGCTGTCACCGGCAAACGGACTGACCATCGTCGTCGGCTGGCCCAAGGGATTCGTGACCGAGCCGACAGACGTCGA
>JBFHXQ010000165.1:0-6920 GCA_041598895.1 Woeseiaceae bacterium
CCACCTCGCCCGGCAGCGGCTGCGGCGGTTTGGCGCAGGGATCCGGCGTGGGCACGGCGTCGATCAGCGCGCGCGTGTAGGGATGTCTTGGCCGGCGGAACAGTGCATCGTTTGCGGCCAGTTCGAAGACGCGCCCCATGTACATGACCGCGACCCTGTGGCTGATCGAACGCACCACGGCAAGATCATGGGTGATGAAAATGATTGCGAGTCCGCTCAATGCCTGTTCCTTTCTCATCAACTCGAGTATTTGTTCGCGTACGCTCCCGTCCAGCGCTGCCACAGCCTCGTCGCAAACCAGCACTCGCGGTTCCACGATCAACGCTCGCGCGATTGCGACGCGCTGTGCCTCACCGCCAGACAGCTCGTGTGGAAAGCGGTGCGCGTATTCCGCACCGAGGCCGACGCGCTTCAGCATCGTTGCTGCGCGTTCGTGTCTCGCCGCGACGTCAAGCGCCGGCTCGTGGACGATGAGCGGCTCGACGACGATGTCCAACACGCGCATTTGCGGATTCAACGAGCCTGTCGGGTTCTGAAACACCAGCGCGAATTCACGCCGTATGCTGACATCACGTGCGTCGAGGTCGACGGGGAGCTGTCTCTTGTCGAGGACAACTCGGCCGGCGGCAAGCGGCACGAGCCCGAGTATGCCGCGCACGAGACTCGTTTTTCCGGAGCCGGATTCGCCGACGACCGCGAGCGTCTCGCCCGCTGCGACTGCCAGAGTCACGCCACTGACCGCTTCGAGCGCGCCGTTGCCGCGCCGGCGTCCGGGGTACGCCACGATCGCCGAATCGATGTCGAGCAGGGCGGCGCCTGCCGCGGCCGGCGGCCCGGATCGGCTCCTCAGCCGAGTCGCCGCTGCGAGTAGTCGGGCGGTTGCTGCGTGTGTCGGCTTCGCAAACAAATCGCGCGTCGCGCCACCCTCTACCAGCTGTCCGCCGTCGAGAATCAGCATGCGCGAACAGTGGCCGGCCACGATGCCGAGATCGTGGGTAATCAGTAACAGCGCGGTGTCGGCCCGAAGGCTCTCGAGCAGCTCGAGAATCTGCGCCTGAACCGTGACGTCGAGCGCCGTCGTCGGCTCGTCGGCGATGAGCAGGTCCGGTTCCGCGATCAGCGCCGCCGCAATCATCACCCGCTGACGCATCCCGCCCGATAGTTCATGTGGATAGGACCGCGACTGTCGCTCCGGATCCGGCAGGCCGGATCTCGCGAGCATCTCGGTGACGCGCCGGTCCGCCTCCGCCCTGCGCCCTCGTGCATGTGCCTGAACGATGCGGCGCAGCTGGTTGCCGACGGTCAGGAACGGATTCAGTGCAAGCGTCGGATCCTGGAAGATCATTGCAATGCGGGCTGCGCGCACGCGGTCGAGCGTCTTTTCATCGGCGCCGGTCAGCTCGGTGCCGCGGTGGCAAATTCTGCCGCGGACCGCGGCGTTGGCCGGTAACAAACCGAGCACGGCGAGCGCCGTTTGGGTCTTGCCGGATCCGGAATCACCGACCAGAGCGACAGACTCGCCGGCCGCGATGTCGAAACTCACATCGCGGACCGCCGCGATTTCGTCGTAGCTAATCGACAGCCCGCAGATTTCGAGCACCGGTTGTTCCGTCACGTGCGATCCTCAGGGCGTCTGACGTGCATCGAAGACGTCCCGCAGGCCGTCACCCAGAAAATTGAAGCTCATCAGTATGGCTGCCAACAGTACGGCCGGAATCAGCAGCATCCAGGGTGCCGGCTCGAGCTGATTGACGCCGGCATCGACGAGCGCACCCAGCGACGTCTGCGGCTCCTGAATGCCGAGGCCCAGAAAGCTCAAAAAGGATTCGACCAGTATTGCCTGCGGGATCGTCAGCGTCAGATACACGACGACAACGCCGATGAGATTCGGTGCAATGTGCCGATAGAGTATCGCCGCGGTCCCGACCCCGGTCAGCCGCGCTGCGGCAACGAACTCGCGCTCCTTCAGGCTCAGCGTCTGGCCGCGGACGATGCGCGCCATGTCCAGCCAGTTGATCGCTCCGATCGCAATGAAAATCATCAAAAAGTTTCGCTCGAATGCAACCATCAGCAGGATTACGAAAAATATGAACGGGAGCGCATAAAGCGTATCCACGATGCGCATCATGACGGCATCAACCCGGCCGCCGACGTACCCCGCGAACGCACCGTACGCAACCCCGATGACAAGGCTGACCACGCTCGCCACCATCGCGACGAGGAGCGTGATGCGGATACCCTGCATCGTGCGCACGAACAGGTCACGCCCGAGATCGTCGGTGCCGAACAGGCGCAGTTCGTCGAGCGTCGGCGCACGCAGAATATTGCCGAAATCCGTGTCGCCGTAGCCGTGCGGACTGAGCAACGGTCCAACCACGGAAATGACGGCAATCGCGAGCACGATGCCCGCGTTGAAGACGACCGTTCCGTTCTGCCGCAGCTGCTGCCAGGTCGCGGAGATCATCGCTGCCGTACCCGCGGATCGATGAACCCGTACAGAATGTCGACGACGAGGTTGAGGAACACGATGAGCATCGCGTAGAAGATCACGATACCGAGCACCAGCGTGTAATCGCGGTTCAGGGCACCGCGGACGAAGAACTGTCCGAGACCCGGAATGCCGAACACCTCCTCGATCACGACCGAGCCGGTGAGCACGGCGGCGACCGCCGGACCAAGGTAGGACAGCACCGGCAGCATTGCCGGTTTCAACGCGTGATACCGAACCACCGCGTAGCGGCCAAGCCCCTGTGCTCTGGCGGTGCGTATGAAGTCGCTACCCAGTACATCGATCATGCTCGCGCGGGTCAGCCGGGCGATGTAGGCGATCTGCGGCAGGGCCAGCGCAACAACCGGCAGCAGCATTCGGGCACCGCCGCCGCTGCCGCTCCAGCCGGCCGGTAACCAGTTCAGCTTCACCGCAAACAGCAGCACCAGCACCGGCGCAATGACGAACACGGGTACCGAAATGCCGGTCATCGCAAATGCCATGACAGAACGATCGAGCAGCGAGTTTCGCGCCAGCGCGGCAATGACTCCGGTCGATACGCCGACGGCGACGGCCAGCAGCATTGCGAGCGCGCCGAGCTTTAGCGACAACGGAAACGCGGTCGCGATGAGTTCGCTCACCGTGTGGTCGCGGTACCGGTAGGACGGTCCGAGGTCCCCCCTCGCCAGGCCGGCAAGGTAGCGCGCGAGCTGCTTCGGCAGCGGTTCGTCCAGGTGATACGCCCGCTCGATGTTCGCCGCAATCTCGGGCGGCAAGACGCGTTCGGCATCGAACGGCCCGCCGGGCGCGGCCCTCATGAGCAGGAACGCGAGCACGACGACCAACAACAGCGTCGGAATTGCGCCAAGCAGTCGGAGCAGGGCGTAGCGAAGCAAAGCGACGTTCCGATGGATCCGCCGTTACGGCGTGTTCAGGCTCAGGTGCTGACTGTAATGGTAATCCAGGACATTGTCTCCCCAGCCCTCGACCTCCGGGCTGACGAGGTGCTTGCTGACGTAAAAATACAGCGGAATGACCGGATGATCGGCAAGCAGCACGCGTTCGGCCTCCTCGAGATACAGGCGCCGACGTTCGAGATCGACCTGCTCCGCGGCACTTCGCATCAGCGAATCGAATTCGTCGCTCGCATAGCGCGGCATGTTCGACGGGTTGCCCGTTTGCAATATGGACAGAAACGTATGGGCATCGTTGTAGTCGCCGATCCAGCTCGAGCGAAAGACCTGCGTGATCTCGGCCTGCCGCATATTTGCAAGCAGCACCTGGAATTCTTCGTTGATGAGCGTTGTTTCGACACCCAGCACGTCACGCCACATCGATTGAATTGCAAGCGCAACCCTGCGCTGCGTATCGGACGTGTTGTAGCGGAGTTCGATCCGGGCGGGATCATCGGGATCAAAGCCGGCTTCCCTGTACAGTCGCCGTGCAAGCGTGTTGCGCTCTTCCTGCGTCAGATCAGCGTAGCTGAGGTGCCGCGGCTCGTAATTGTCGACGCCTGGTGGTACCCAGCTCCAGGCCGGCGCCTCGCCGCGCCCCATGATGTCATTGACGATGATGTCTCGGTCGATTGCCATCGACAGCGCCTGGCGCAGCGCCTGATTGTCCTTGAACGGCGGTCTCGTCAGGTTGAATCCGTAATAATAAACGCCGAGATACGGTGCGACGCGCAGCTCAGCCGGCCGCTCACGCCGCACTTCCTCGAAATTGTCCGGCGGTACGCTGCTCGTGATGTGCAGTTCGCCGGCACGATAGCGATTGAGTTCCGCCATTTCCTGGGGGCTTACGTGGTATTGGACGGAATCGATCGCAGTCGCGGCGTCGTTCCAGTAGTGCTGGTTACGCGCGAGCACCAGCACCGACCCCGGCTCCCATCGATTCAATACATACGCGCCGTTCGACAGCAGGTTTCCGGGCCGGCTGAACGCAGCGCCGTGTTTGGCAAGGGAATCCGGATGCACCGGAAACGTGCTCGGATGCGTCATGAGGCTGAGCAGGTAGGGAGTCGGCCGATCCAGCGAAATCTCGAGCGTGTGTTTGTCGAGTGCCACGACACCGAGATCCGCAACGTCGCGCTCCCCTGCGATTATCGCGGGCGCATTGACGATGTCCTTGACGAATTCCGCGTAGAATGCGGCCGTCGCCGGATCGACCAGGCGTCGCAGGCTGAACACGAAGTCGTCCGCAGTAAGGGCATCGCCGTTCGACCAGCGAGCGTTGTTCCGGATACGAAACGTGTAGGTGAGGCCGTCTTCGGACACATCCCAGCCGCTCGCCGCCGCGGCAACGCGTTGGCCGTCAGCTGCATAAGCGACGAGACCTTCACCAATATCGCGAAGCACTTCACCGGACTGCACGCTCCGCGCCTTGTGCGGATCCAGTGATTCGGGATCAGCTGCCAGGCCGCGGTGCAGGACGTTTCGCGGCTCTTGCGCGCCGCCGCAGCCGGCCGCCGCGCAGAACAGCAGGATCGGAACGAATGTCAACGCGCGTTGCAGCAGGGTCACGCCGTCTTCTTGAACTGTCGTTTTTTCAGGTGGATCAGAAGCAACGACACCGCGGCAGGCGTTATGCCTTCCAGCCGCGACGCCTGACCGAGGGTGACGGGCCGGATGCTCGTCAGCCGTTGCCGCGCCTCGTTCGACAGCCCGTGAACCAGCGCATAGTCGATGTCGGCCGGCAGGCGTAGTGCATCCTGCCTTTGCATCCTGGCAATCTCGCGCTGCTGGCGTTCGATATACCCCGTGTATTTCGCCTGCACCTCGAGCTGCACAGCGACCTGTTCCAGGATTTCTTCCGCGACGATCGGGTTATCGAGAAGCCCCACCATCGACAGGCGCGTCACGGCAGCGTAGTCGAGTTCGGGACGCCGAAGCAGATCCGCCGCCGTCGCTTCTCGCGTGAGCGGCTTGCCGAGTATCGCAATGTCGGCAGTGCTGGTGCTATCCGGATGCACGACGATGCCGGCAAGTCGCGCCTGCTCCCGGTTTACCTGCTCACGCTTCGCTTCGAACATCGCCCAGCGACGATCGTTAACGATGCCAAGCTCGCGACCCAGCGGCGTAAGGCGCAGGTCGGCGTTGTCCTCGCGCAGCAGCAGCCGGTGCTCCGCGCGGCTCGTAAACATACGGTAAGGCTCGCTGACGCCGCGCGTAATCAGGTCATCCACGAGGACACCGAGATACGCCTCGTGGCGTTGCGGGTACCACTCATCATGCTCGAGCGCCCGCCTGGCCGCATTGACGCCGGCGAGAATGCCCTGTGCGCCCGCCTCTTCATAGCCGGTCGTGCCGTTGATTTGACCGGCAAAATACAGGCCGCTGACATGTTTCGTCTCGAGCGTCGGTCGCAGTTGCCTTGGATCGAAGTAGTCGTATTCGATCGCGTATCCCGGCTGGGTGACGCGGGCATTTTCGCAGCCAGGTATCGAACGCACGAATCGCAGCTGCGTCTCGTACGGCAGGCTCGTCGAAATACCGTTCGGATACACAACGTTCGTGTTCAGCCCCTCGGGCTCGACGAAAATCTGGTGCGATGCCTTGTCCGCAAAGCGCACGATCTTGTCTTCTATCGATGGGCAATAGCGCGGCCCGACGCCGTCGATCGCGCCACTGTACATCGGTGACTTATCCAGAGATTCACGGATAATGTCGTGAGTCGTTTCGGTCGTATGCGTAATGTGACAGGACACCTGGCGAGGGTGCTCGCTGCGTCTCCCCAGGAACGAAAACACCGGCGTCGGCACGTCGCCCGGCTGCTCGAGCATCTGCGTGTAGTCGAGCGTCTTCCCGTCGAGGCGCGGCGGCGTACCGGTCTTCAGGCGCGCAATCGCAAACGGCATTTCCCGAAGCCGCGCGGCGAGACGATTGGACGGCGCATCGCCGATGCGACCACCGGCCGTCTCGGTTTGTCCGATGAGAATGCGCCCGCCGAGAAACGTGCCCACCGTCAGCACCACTGTGCGCGCCTCGAAACAGACGCCCGCCCCGGTAACGACGCCGGTCACTGCCTGGCCCTGGACGATGAGATCCTCGACCGACTGCTCGACGAGCGTCAGGTTCCGCTGGTTTTCAAGGAGGCTCCGTACGGCACGCCGATACAGTTCCCGGTCCGCCTGGGCCCGTGTTGCGCGTACCGCCGGGCCTTTGCTCGCATTGAGCGTGCGAAACTGGATGCCGGCGCGGTCGATGGCCGTTGCCATCGCGCCGCCAAGTGCATCGATTTCCCGGGTCAGGTGGCCTTTGCCTATGCCGCCGATCGCCGGATTACAGCTCATCTGTCCCAGCGTCGCGATGTTCTGGGTGATGAGCAGCGTGCGCGCACCAGCACGCGCGGCAGCCAGCGAGGCTTCCGTCCCGGCGTGACCGCCGCCGATTACGATGACGTCGTAGCGTTCCGGCATTGATTGATGAGTGAG
>JBFHXQ010000166.1:0-6914 GCA_041598895.1 Woeseiaceae bacterium
CAGTTCCGGAACACGGAGACGATGCCCTCCGTCACGCCGGTCAGGCGTGTTTTCCGGTGAGCATCGGAGACGATCGCGCCACCCTGCACGCCGAGCACGAGCATCTGCGCAATCGCGAACATGCCTGTCAGCACCGGCACGAGCGGGATGCCGTCCCAGAGGTACAGAATGTCGCCGGTGTATCGCATTTCGCCGCTGACGCTGTCCTGGCCGACGAACGCGACGAGCAGTCCGAAACCGGCCGCGATCAGCCCGCGCAGCAGTTTGCCCATCGTTGCGACGGCGATCGCGATTAGACACAGGATCGTCAGCAGCAGGAATTCCGGCGGTCCGAACAGGAAGATGATCTCGCGGGCCAGCGGGATGACCAGCAGCAGCGACAGCAGGCCGAACAGCCCGCCAAGCGCCGACGCTGTCGCCGAGGCACCGATCGCAAGCCCGGCCTTGCCCTGGCAGGTCAGCGGGTAGCCGTCGAACGTAGTCGCCGCGTTCGGCGGCGTTCCCGGCGTGTTCAGCAGAATCGCCGTCAGCGATCCGCCGAACGACGTCGCACCCATCGAGCCGCCTGCGAGGTACATCGCGGCGAGGGGATCCATCGTATAGGTGACAGGGATCAGGAGCGCGAGCGCTGTTGTGCCGCCGAGCCCCGGGACGACGCCAAACGTGAGTCCAACGAGGACACCGAGAAATGCAAAGTGCGCGTACCCGCTACCGATGAAGGCACCGAATGCGTCGCTCAGGAGACCAACATCCAATGCGCTACTCGCGTGAGAACTCGCGGTTGAGCAGCTTGCCGTAGTTTTCGTAGAAGCGCATCACTTCCTGCATCGTCTGCGCTGTCTGCTCGCTGTCGAGCGGTGAGAACGGGTTATTCGTTTTCTCGGACCAGGCAGCGACCCGCGGCGTCTGCATTGCTGCGAGAAACGCAGCCGACAGACGCTCGCGAATCGCGTCCGGCATGCGTGGCGGCCCGGCGACGATGCGGCGCAGGCCGAAATGCTGGAACTCGGCATGCCCCAGCTCGGCGATCGTCGGAACGCCGTCGTACGACGGGCGATTTTCGAACGTGACGAGCAGGCGTATATCGCCGGACTCGACGTAGGGCCGCAGGCTGCCGAGCGGGTTGATGCGCGCATCAACGTCGCCGCGCATCACGCCGAGCGTCGCCTGCCCGGAACTCTGGTAGCCCGTAACCAGCTTGTACGGGCAGTTAAGCTCCGCCATGGCGATCACTGCCGCAATCGACGCCGTCTCGGTAAAGCCGCCCTGCGCCGCGAACGAGGCGGGCCTGCCGAGACGGCAGAGGTCGTCGAAGGTTGCGATCGGCGAATCGGCCTTTACCGCGAGTGCGTAGCTGTCGAAGCTGAGCTGCGCGATCCAGGTGAGCTTCGAAAGATCGTAGCGAACGCGTTCGCCCAGGATCGCCGGGAGCGTCATGCCGGGCATGTTCCAGAGCCCGATCGTGTAGCCGTCTGCCCTGGCCCGGAACACGGTGTTCGCCGCGATGCGGCCGCCGGCGCCGGGCACGTTCTGCGGGACGACGACGGCGCCGAGAATTTCCTCGAGCGCGGGCGCGAGCGTGCGCGCATAGCTGTCGAAGCCCCCGGGGCCGTAAGGAATGATGAGTTTAATCGGCCGGTCGTCGGGCCAGTCAGCTGCCGCCGGACCCGGCGTCGTGGCGATCAAGGCGGCGAATAGTGCGGCGACGAACTTCATACGCAGATCGGAGCGGAGACCGGTCTCAGCGACCCGCCACGCCGGAAAATAGCAAGCCACGATACAGCTCGTAATCGAGCAGGAACTCGAAGACGATGCCGACGAGCACGGTCACGGCCACGGCCGTCAGCGCGCAGAGCCACGCTGGCCAGTGGCCATTCAGCCGGCTGTAGAAAAAGACGAAAACGGGAATCGTGATCAGGATGCCGACTGCGGCGATCGCCAGGACAACGGCGGGTATCCACACAAGCTGCAGAAGTTCGGCGCGGGGGCGTGCTTTGATGTCGAGCTCGGGCTCGTCGAAGCCAGCGCCGAGCGTGAGCCTGAGCACGTGCCCCGGCGGCCCGGGTAGCCGCGAGACGAGATCGAGCAGCGCGAGAGCAAATACGAGCGTGCCGATCAGCACAGGCAGGCGCCGCGCCGTCACGCCGTAGTCGGCCGAGACGTAAACGGCAACGGCTGCCAGCACCGCGAGCGCGATGGGCGGCACAATCGAGCCGGTGCGTCGTTCGCGATTTTCTGTATCCGTTTCGGTCATCAGAGGGCTGCTGGTTGGTTTCGCCAATGCCAAGCATAGCGTAGAACCATCGTGTCATCTGGAACGACTCGCGGGAGCGCCTTCCAGCGCGAATGTTATTGATCGTCGCGGCAGCATAAGGCTCCCATGAGCAAGGTAGGGTCGGTGCGCCGTCCCCGCGTAATTGCTCCAGTGCACCTACGACTCGTTCGTTATGCGGCCGTCGCCGGTTCGGAGGACCGTCGAGCGGCCAGCCGGCGTCGTACCCTCCATGCACTGATCATAATTCGTCGTGATGCCGTCGCACGACGCGGCGATCGTCCGCTGCGGCCTGGACTTCGGCCGCCAGGCTTTCAACCGCTGGGACCTGACGCGCGAAGTGCTCAAGGCAATCAGGGTTGACTGAGAGCTGCGGGTTCGGTGACCCTGAAGTCAAAGTGCTAGCACGATAACGTCACGGTGGGGTGATGTTCACGATCTTCGAAAATGAATGAGAACACCGCGAGAACGATTGCTGACGCGCTGACCTGGGCACGAATCTTCAGTGTGATCCCCATCACGGCGCTTGCACTGTTACAGCTTAAGTGGTGGGTTTTCGGCGTGTACATCGCCGCGGCGCTGACGGACTGGCTGGACGGCATGTTTGCGCGGCGCGCTGCACCGCCCCATACGAAAGCCGACCTCGACGGCATTGCAGACCTCATCTTCAGTTTTTCGACAATCCTGTGGTTCTGGCTGTTGATCCCGGGCTTTGTGTCGCGGTACTGGCTGCCGTACCTGCCGATCTTCGTCGCGCTCGAGCTGTACATGAGTGTCGTACGCATTCGGCATAAGCGCTATGGCGTGCCGCATCTGGCGTTCGGGCGCTGGGCAATGGCGCTGTTTTTTTCCTTGTTGCCCGCATTGATCATCTGGGGTGATGTTTCCTGGTTCGTTCACACCGTGCTGATCATCGGCATTGCATCGAAGCTGCAACTTGCCTGGGCGTTCTGGAAGCGACGACCGACTCGAGAATGAGTGTCACTCGGCACCGAGCGCAGCCACGGTGCCGGAAAAAGTGTCAGGTTGGAAAAAGGTGTCAGGTTTATTTTAAAAAATAAACCTGACACCTTTTTCCAGACACCTTTTTCCAACCTGACACCTTTTTCGGTTTATTTTTTCGAGTTACAACTGAAACTCGGGTTTCTATCAGAAAAATCCGTTGAACATGCCAAATCGATTAATAGCCACGAGTCCGATCGTGGCTGCTGCAACGTAGAAGAGCTGCTAGCGTGTGAAAGCATGTTTGCGATAACGTACCTCAAATACGGCCCGCCTGAGGTCCTGCAGGTCTGCGAAGTCCCGAAACCCGTGCCGAAGGAGGACGAAATTCTGATTCGCGTGCGTGCGGTGGAAGCAACGAAGTCCGACTGCGAGATGCGCGCATTCAGATACGCGGTGAAATGGTTCTGGCTGCCGCTCAGGCTCGTGATGGGTGTGAGGAAACCTCGACGAACGATTCTGGGCAGCTATTTCTCGGGAGAGATCGAAGCGATCGGCAATGGCGTGACCGATCATGTCGTGGGCGAGCCGGTCTTTGGCGCAGCCGGCTTGAAGCTGGGCGCCTATGGCGAGTACGTTGCCCTGCCGGCGGACTATACGATCGTTGCCAAACCGGACAACATGGATTTCGCTGAAGCCGCAGCGGTTCCGCTCGGCGGACTGAACGCGCTCCATTTCATGCGCCGCGCTGTGATCCAGCCCGGCGAGCACGTGCTGATCAACGGCGCCGGCGGCAGCATTGGCTCACACGCGGTGCAGATTGCAAAGGCCATGGGTGCCGAGGTCACTACGGTAGATCACCCGAGCAAGGAGAGGTTCCTCCGGCGGATCGGCGCGAAGCATTTTGTCGACTATACAAAAGAGGGCATTGCAGACAGAGGCCCTGTTTACGACGTAGTGTTCGACATGGTGCCGAATACTTCCTACGGCGCCTGCATAAAAAGTCTCAAACCCGGGGGCCGCTATCTGTCGGGCAATCCCCGGCTGTCGGTCATGCTGCGCACGCTGCTGACGAATCTCTTTTCTGATAAATCAGCCACGTTCGCGTTCGCCCGCGAGTCCAGAGAGGAGCTGCTGTCACTCAAGGAGATGATCGAGGGTGGTGCAGTAGGGTCGATTGTCGACAAGGTGTTTCCGATGGAGCAGGCTGCCGAAGCGCATCGCCTCGTCGAAGCCGAGCAACGCTGCGGGGCGATCGTGATTAATATGGACCGCGCTGCCCGCGCGCTGTCGTAGTCGCGGAGCCAGGTGCTTGCCGACGATCTGTACCGGCAGACTGACGGTCCTCCGCGCTAATCTCGGGCCGCCGGGACATATAATTGTTGTGGTGTCAAGCATATACGTGAACCGGTGATTCGTGTAACTTGGTTGTGTTGCATTGCAACAATTTGAGTGGACACGAGGCACGGTATGCCGAGCATCCAGTCCAAGCTGTTCTCGCGGATGGCGAACCGATCGATACAGTCGATGTTCACAAACTTCGACGTCGAGCGGCTGCGCACGTGGATGGCGCGCATCGACAGCCTCTCCGCCGCCCCGGAATCCGTCGACATCATTTCGGTGCCACTCAACCAGTGCGAGGCGGAGTGGATTCGACCGCAATGCGAGACGGACAGGGTCGTGCTGTATTTCCCCGGCGGTGCCTGGGTGATGAGGACGCCGCAGGCGCACCGGCGCATGGTCGCAAAAATCGCCAAAGCGGCGAATGCTGATGTGTTTCTGGTCTTTTACCGGCTGGCGCCGGAGCATCCGTTTCCCGCGGCCCTCGAAGACTGCCTGGAGGCGTATGCGACGCTGGTGGCTCAGGGCATCGACGCGTCACGCATCGTGATCGGGGGCGACTCGGCCGGTGGCAACCTGACGCTGGCCACTTTACTGGCGCTTCGCGATCAGGGCCAACCGGGCCCTGCCGGCGCATTCACGCTGTCCGCGTGCACCGACATGGAAGCCGCAGAGCGGGGCACCGAATTCAGTCGCGAAGACCTGGATCCGAAGCTGCCCGAGCCGCCGGAGGATTTCGACAACGATCCGCGGCTCATTTACGTGGGCGGTGACAAGGAACTTTATGCAAATCCGTACGTGTCGCCGCTGCGGGGCGATTTGCGCGGACTGTGTCCACTGTTGCTGCAGGTCGGCGCTTCCGAGTGGCTGCTCGAGCAGTCGACGAGCTTCGCAGAGCGGGCCCGTGCGGCAGGTGTGAATGCGGAGGTCGAGGTCTGGGAGGGCCAGCCGCACGTCTGGCACGTCATGCCGTTTCCAGAATCGCGACGAGCCGTCGAGCATCTCGGCGATTTCATTCGCTACAGCTGTCCGTGAGCGGAGGAAGATCCAGCATGCGCGAAACCGGAAACGAGTACGTCCGCAGTCTGCGCGAAGACCATGCGAGGTTTTCGCGCGTGCTGTCGATGATCGGCCGGGATGCGCGCCGACTCGTCGACGAGCCGCAAGTGGTGCTGCCCGTCTTCGACGAAGCCGTCGATTACATCGTCAATTTTCAGAACATCCATCACCACCCGCGCGAAGAGATCATGTTTGCGAAGCTCGCGGAGCATGCGCCGTCGCTGCGGCCGACCGTCAGGAAACTTGCCGCCGAGCACGGCGCGGTCGGCCGGATCGGCGAGTCGATACAGACGCTGCTCCGGCGCGCATCGAGCGACGCCACGAGCCGGGAATCCAGAACGCGGCTCGCGGAAAAACTCGAACAGTTTGCAAAGGAAATGCGTATCCACATCCGCCAGGAGGAGGAATTGCTGTACGCGCGAGTTTGGGACGAGTTGAACAATAACGATTGGGAGGAGCTTGCCAGCAGCGCGCCGCCGGATCCGCTCGCAAACCTGCAATCCCGGCAATACCCGCTGCTGACCGAATATGTCAGTGGCGGCGGGGGGCGCAGTGACGTCTCGATGGCCAGCAGTTCGCTGTTGCACAAAATGGAGGCGCGCCTGGATCGCGCGCTTGCCGGCACGCCGAGGCTGAGAGCGATGAAATCGATTGCTCGTCGCCATAGCGAAGAGGCATTTGCACTCAGCCGCCGATCGATCGAGGCGCTGCCGGATCGCCCGCTGCTGAGTCCCCTGGAATCGGCGCGGGTCGGTCTGGATTCGGCACTCGAATTCGGCGCCGCCTACAGGCGGTGGATCCGGGACTGGCACCGCTACGTCTGGCACGACGAGGTATCGAGTAGCGATAGCTAGTCCAGCCACGGTGGGCCCGGCCTGGCAGTGCACGCAACATTGGTGCTCATTTGATGAATCCGTCACTTTGTTCCGCGTGATGATTTGTCGTCCCGCGAATCGGGATCGAGAACGCCGGCTGCTGCGCAAGTGAGGATCTCCTCAACCTTGTGAAACGCCGCGATACCTTGATCGAATCGGGGCTGCACTACGGTCGCAAGATCCACATTATCGATATCGATAAAGCGGCGCGTTTTAAGCTGCGACAGAGTGCGCACTGCAGCGCCGAAATATTCGGCAAACCGAGGCTTTCCCGACACTCGTCCGGCGTTAATTCGAAGCCCTGTTGATCTGCATTGCAGCAACTTACCGGATTCGACGGCGGTATAGCGATTGCCAGGTTACATCGACGCAGGAGCGCAAGGCCCGGCTAGCCGACGATGTGATGTTTACCGATCAGGTACACG
>JBFHXQ010000167.1:0-6908 GCA_041598895.1 Woeseiaceae bacterium
GGGCTCAGGGCGATCTACTGCTCGGGCTGGCAGGTCGCGGGTGACGGCAACAGCGCCGCGGAAATGTATCCCGACCAGAGCCTGTACCCGGTCGACTCGGTGCCGAAGATGGTCCAGCGCATCAACAATGCGTTTCAGCGCACCGACGAGATACATGCGCTGAACGGCGATACCAGCATCGACTGGTTTGCGCCCATCGTTGCGGACGCAGAGGCCGGCTTCGGCGGCAATCTGAATGCGTTCGAGCTCATGAAGAGCATGATCCGCGCGGGCGCCGCCGGCGTGCATTTCGAGGACCAGCTGTCGTCGGCGAAAAAGTGCGGCCACATGGGCGGCAAGGTGCTCGTACCGACGCACGAGGCGGTAGCGAAACTCTGCGCAGCCCGACTTGCTGCCGACGTGATGGGCGTGCCGACCGTGCTCATCGCGCGCACCGATGCGGATGCCGCCAACCTGATCACGTCCGACTCGGACGAGCGCGATGCGCCGTTCATTACGGGCGAACGCACGGCCGAGGGGTTCTATCGCACGGAGTCCGGGCTCGACCAGGCGATCGCCCGCGGGCTCGCGTATGCACCGTACGCCGATATGATCTGGTGCGAGACGTCGAGGCCGGATCTCGATCAGGCGCGGCGCTTCGCCGAGGCGATACATGCCGAATTTCCGGATCAGCTGCTGGCCTACAACTGTTCGCCGTCGTTCAACTGGAAGGCCAACCTCGACGACAACACGATGAAGACGTTCCGCGAGGAGCTCGGCAAGTTGGGCTACAAGTTCCAGTTCATAACGCTGGCCGGATGGCACGTGCTCAACTCGAGCATGTTCAGACTCAGCCGGGCGTACAGGGCCGAGGGCATGTTTGCGTACAGCAAGCTGCAGGAGCAGGAGTTCGCGGATGAAGCGCACGGCTTTCGTGCCGCGAAACATCAGTCGTTCGTCGGTGCTGGCTACTTCGATGCCGTGCAGAACACGATAATGGACGGTCTGTCGTCGACGACCGCCCTTGCGGGAAGCACCGAAGAAGAGCAGTTCGTTGCCTGAGACGGCGGCCTTCCGGCACGCAATCGGGAGCGTCATGGGGACCGAAGCAACTGCAGGAGCCCGTGCAGTTGATCGCGTCGCAATGGGTGAGCTGAGCGTCGATCGCCGGTTTCGCGACTTCGTTGAATCGGAGCTTTTGCCCGCGATCGATTTCGACGGTGACGCATTCTGGCGCGGCGCGCAGGCAATCATCGCCGAGCTCACGGCGGAAAATCGCCGGCTGCTCGCGATCCGTGATGAGCTTCAGGAAAAAATCGACGCGTGGCACCAGGCGCGCCGCGGCGCACCGTGGAATCACGCGGAGTACGTCGCCTTTCTGACGTCGATCGGTTATTTACGCGAGCCCGGCGAGCCGTTTCGGATCGCGACCGAGGGCGTCGACCCGGAGATTGCGTCGGTTGCGGGTCCGCAGCTCGTCGTGCCGGTCAACAATGCGCGCTTTGCGATCAATGCTGCCAATGCCCGCTGGGGCAGCCTCTACGATGCGCTGTACGGCACCGACGTAATCGACGAAAGTGGCGGGCGCGACAAAGGGGAGCGCTACAATCCTGTGCGCGGCGCAGCCGTGATCGCGTATGCAATCGATTTTCTCGATCGCACGCTGCCGCTCGAGCGTGGCAGTCATGCCGATGTCGACGAATACCGGGTGGATACGTCGGCGACGCCGTATCGCTGCGCAGCACGCCTTCGCGACGGCCGGGAAACCGGTTTCAGACAGCCGCAGCAGTTTCGCGGCTATGCGCAGCAGGGAAGCGCGCGGCAGCTCCTGTTCGCGAATCACGGTCTGCACATCGAACTCTGTACCGACCCCGAGCACCCGGTCGGCAAGAAAGCAGCCGGCAACGTGGCGGACGTGGTGCTCGAGGCGGCGATTACGACGATTCAGGACTGCGAGGACTCGGTGGCTGCCGTCGACGCCGGGGACAAGACAGGCGTATACCGAAACTGGCTCGGGCTCATGACGGGTTCACTCGATGCGGCGTTCGTCAAGGGTGACCGGAAAATGACGCGCTCGCTGAATGGTGACCGGGTTTACACTGCCGCCGACGGTAGCGAGCTATGCCTGCCGGGACGCAGCCTTATGCTCGTGCGCAACGTCGGCCATCTCATGACGACCGACGCAGTCCTCGATGCTCAGGGCGACGAGGTGTTCGAGGGCATTCTCGATGCGATCGTAACGACGGCGTGTGCGCTCGCGAACCGCCGGCAGGACGAGCGGCTGCCGAACAGCGCGAGCGGCAGCGTCTACATCGTGAAGCCGAAAATGCACGGGCCCGATGAAGCCAAATTCACGAACAAGCTGTTCGAACGCGTCGAGGAAGTTTTCGGCCTCGAGCCGTACACGCTGAAGGTCGGCGTCATGGACGAGGAGCGCCGTACGACCGTAAATCTGCACGAGTGCATTCACGCCGTCCGCAACCGTCTCGTGTTCATCAACACGGGTTTTCTCGATCGCACCGGCGACGAAATACACACGAGCATGCATGCGGGGCCGGTGCTGCCGAAAGAGACGATCAAGACGCAGCCGTGGATCAATGCGTACGAGGACTGGAACGTCGATATCGGCATTCGCTGCGGCCTGCCGGGCAGGGCACAGATCGGCAAAGGCATGTGGCCGAAGCCGGATGAAATGCGCCAGATGATGGAGACGAAGCAGGCGCATCCGGAGGCCGGCGCCAACTGCGCCTGGGTGCCATCACCGACGGCCGCGACGCTGCATGCGATGCACTACCACGCCGTGGACGTGCGGAAGCGACAGGCAGACCTGCGGTTGCGACGCCTGGCGAGCCTCGAGGACATCCTGACGCCGCCGCTGTGTGATCCATCGACGCTCGACGCCGCGACGATCCAGTCCGAGCTCGATAACAACGCGCAGGGCATTCTCGGCTATGTCGTGCGCTGGATCGATCAGGGTGTGGGGTGTTCGAAAGTGCCGGACATCAACGATGTCGGGCTCATGGAAGATCGCGCGACGCTGCGCATTTCAAGCCAGCACATCGCGAACTGGCTGCTGCACGGCGTGACGAGCCGGGACCAGGTGGAGCAGACGTTTCGGCGCATGGCCGCGGTGGTGGATAAGCAGAACGCCGGGGATCCGCACTACACGCCGATGAGCCCGAACTTCGATTCGAGCATCGCGTTTCAGGCGGCGTGCGACCTCGTGTTCAAGGGCTGCGAGCAGCCGAACGGCTACACCGAACCGCTGCTGCACGCTTACCGGCGGCGGAAAAAAGCGCAGGGCTGAGCCGCCATTTCGCGGCATCCTGCCGCGATCAATCCGTGGGAGCGGCATCCTGCCGCGATCAACGGTGACCGGGGACATTCCGGTTACTCTCAAGATATTGGGGAACAGCCGGATGCGGCGGTGCTTGCCAAGCAACCGGAATGTCCCCAGCCTGAACTGGCCGCCGCCGGGTGCGTCGGCTATCTTGCGCAGATGAACGTCTATCGCGCGCTCGGCTGTCTCCTCGTTGCCTTGTCCATGCCCCTCAGCGCCGAGCCGCTGACCGTGGCAGCGGCGAGTAATCTTGCGCCCGTGATCGACTCGCTCACTGCGCGCTACACGGCGAAAACCGGTTTGCCGCTCCGCGTCAGCATGGCATCAACCGGCGTGCTGTACGCGCAAATCGTCAACGGCGCGCCGTTTGACGTTCTGCTGGCTGCCGACACGGAGCGACCGCTCAGGCTGGAGCAATCGGGGAGCGGCGTAGCCGGCACGCGATTCACCTACGCGCTCGGGCGTCTCGTGCTCTGGTCGCGGGAGCCGACATTGCGTGACACGGATTGCCTCAGCCAGCTGGGAACATCCGGTCGCGGCCACATCGCGATTGCAAATCCGGTGACGGCGCCCTACGGCCGCGCGGCGCAGGAATTCCTCGAGGCGTCCGGTTTTTGGAAATCACTGCAGCAGCGCCTCGTTTATGGTGAAAACATCGCGCAAACGCTGCAGTTCGTTGCAACAGGCAACGCTACGCTCGGCCTCATCGCGCAGGCGCAGGCAGTCGATGTGCGATTGCCGGAAGCAAGTTGCAGGCTCCTGATCCCCGAAAATCTCCACGGGCCAATCGAACAGCAGGCCATTCTCCTGGCGCGGGCGGCGGGGTCTGCGGCCGCCGTCGAATTCATGCGCTTCATGCGCAGCGATGAAATACGCGACATGCTTCTCCGGAGCGGCTACGCCGTTCCGCGAAAATTATGACCGCGCCTGGCATTGAATAGATGGACTATCCGGGCACCGGTCCGCTGCTGCTGTCGCTCGAGCTCGCCGGCATAACCACCGCGATACTGCTCGCGATCGCGACGCCATTGGCCTGGTGGCTGTCGCGAACGCACTCCCGCTTTAAGGTAATTATGCAGGTGGTGGTCGCGATGCCGATCGTGTTGCCCCCGACCGTGCTCGGTTTTTACCTGCTGATCCTGCTGGGCCCGGCCGGGCCGCTGGGCCGCTGGTGGGTCGACCTGACCGGCAGCGCGCTGACGTTTTCCTTTACCGGACTTGTCATCGCATCGTGCATCTACAGTCTGCCGTTCGCGGTGCAGCCTCTGCAGGCCGCGTTCGAGTCGCTCGATCAGCGTGATCTGGAAGCCGCATGGACGCTCGGCGCTACGCGACGCGATGCATTTTTCTCGGTTGCGCTGCCGCAGTCGCTGCCCGGTTACGTCGGTGCTGCCGTATTGAGCTTCGCTCACACGCTCGGCGAATTCGGTGTCGTTCTCATGGTCGGCGGCAATATCCCGGGGGAGACGCGCGTCATATCGATCGCGATTTATGACGCCGTGGAGTCGCTCGACTACGCGAGCGCGCATTCGCTGTCGGCCACGTTGCTCGCAATCGCGTTTGCGGCGCTCTTACTGATGTTCCTGCTGAACCGACACCGGCCCGCTCATGATCAATAACGCCGGACAACGCGATATCGAATTTGCGTACCGGCTTGCACGCGGTGACTTCGTCCTGGACGCACGCACCGAGCTGCCGATGCGCGGCATCTGCGGCATCTTCGGCCGCTCCGGTGCCGGCAAGACCACGCTGCTCCGCTGCCTCGCCGGACTCGAGAAGCCGGTCGAGGGCAGGCTTAACGTCGCCGGCGAGGTTTGGGAGGATACGCCCGGGGGCATATGCCGCGCTGTCCACGAACGCCGCATCGGTTACGTGTTTCAGGAGCCGCGCCTGTTCCGGCATCTCGACGTGAGCGGCAATCTCGATTACGCAGAGCGCCGTCGCCGCGGTCCTCAGGCGCTCGGCCGCGACCGCGTCGTCGAGCTTTTGGGTCTGGAAGCACTGATGGGGCGCAGGCCCGGGACGCTGTCCGGTGGCGAAGCGCAGCGCGTGGCGATCGGTCGTGCGCTGCTGACGGCACCCGAGTTCGTGCTGATGGACGAGCCGCTTGCAGCGCTGGATCAGGCTCGCAGGGAAGAGATACTGCCGTTTCTCGATCGCTTGCATGCCGAACTGTCGATCCCGATCGTATACGTCAGCCATAACGTCGATGAAATATGCCGGCTGTGCGATTTCCTCGTCGTGCTCGACGGCGGCCGGGCGGTTGCGAGCGGCGAACTCCAGTCGGTGCTCGTACGCGGCGGTCTGCCTGTGCTGTCCGGTCGGGATGCCGGCTCCGTCGTCGAGGCACGACCTGAAAAGTATGATGCCGACGACGACCTGACCCTCGTTTCATTCTCGGGCGGCCGGCTCTGGCTGCCAGGCCGAATCGCCGCCGATGCGCGGCGCATCCGCCTGCGCATTCGCGCCAGTGACGTAAGCCTGTGTCGCGAGCGTCCGAACGACACGACGATTCTGAACATCCTGCCATCCACGATCCGGCACATCGAATCGGGCCCGAATCCGTCCGTGCTGGTGCACCTGACGCTGGGCGATGACGAGATCCTCGCGCGCGTAACGCGACGCTCCGTCCGGGAACTGAAACTGTCCGCCGGTGACGCGGTGCTCGCGCAGATCAAGGCGGCGGCGGTACGCTACTCGCCGAGTTCCTGATTACCGCGCCCCGTTTCGCGCCGCGCGCTGCTCCGGAGCCCCTCCGACTCGACTCCATCGGATTCGCCATTTTCCGTTGAACCATTCGGCGGCTACCCGCCACTCACGGGTATTGCAGCCGGCACCGATTCGGTGGGGACAGGTTTGACGACGACGCGACGGGATTCGGGCACGACAGTCATTGCGGCGAGTTGCTGCGCGTTCGCGCTGTCGGCGTGCAGCGGCGGTGATGGCAGCGGGCTGCCTGATCAGACGCTGCCGGGCGATCAGCCGTTTGCGGCGAACTTCTCCGAAATCCAGGACGCCGTGTTCACGCCGTCCTGCGCAACAGCGGGTTGCCACCAGGGCGCAAATGCGCCGCAGGGCCTGCGGCTTGATGCCGCGAACAGTTACGGGCTGCTGGTCGACGTTGCGAGTTCACAAGTGCCGTCCATCCTGCGCGTTCGGCCGGGCGACCCGGACGCGAGCTACCTGATACAAAAACTCGACGGTACGGCCGCGGTAGGGGCGCAGATGCCGCTGAATGCGCAGGCGCTGCCGCAGCCGGACATCGACATGATTCGACAGTGGATTACGGACGGGGCCATCGATGACCGCACGCAGTCCACGAAACCGCTGCGAGTCGTGTCGGTCTCGCCATTGCCGGACAGCGTGCTGGCGTCCGCGCCGCTGCGAATCGTGGTGATGTTCGACCGCGGAATCGACGTGTCGACGCTGCACGACCTGACGTTCACGGTAGAGCGGAGCGGCGGCGACGGGCGTTTTGCCGACGGCAATGAAATTCCTGTGCAGGCAGCCGCTATCGCTGCGCCGAATCGGACAGCGACGAGCGCGGTATTCGACTTCGCCGATGCGGAGCTCGTGCCGGATGTGTACC
>JBFHXQ010000168.1:0-6863 GCA_041598895.1 Woeseiaceae bacterium
CTCGCCGATTCGCAGGGCCTCGAGATCGAACAGCTGGGCAACATTTTCGGTGGTCACGAGCACGAGTAGCTGCATCTTTGGCGACGCGGCCAACCAGCGTATGCCAATGCCGCCCTGCCACAGCGTCGACACGCTAAAGCTCCCGGACGAATCTCGTGTCACGGCGCGCAGCGAGCCGCTAACGCTGCCAACGTAAAGGCGGTCAGCATCGGCAAACGCGATCCCGGCATGCGGCTCCCCGACGTCAAATGTCGCCACGATGTCGCCGCTGCCCGCATCCATGACCTGGGCGAGATTTCCGTTGACAATTCCCAGCAGTTTTGCGTCCGGCGAGAACGCAACTGCGCGTACCGGATTGCCGGGAACTTCGGTAAAGAAGGATCGCGGCAATCCCTCTCCGGTATCCCATACGCGGATCGTATTGTCATCTGCCACACTCGCTGCAACGCTGCCGTCGGCGCTGAGCGTGAGGCTACGGATCGGCCGCTGGTGGCCCACGTAGCTGACGTCGCCGACCGCCTTCAGGAACGCGTCTCTGTCAGCGCCGGCCGACAGTACGTGCACATCGCCATTGCGATCGCCGATGAGCATGGCTGTCGCATCGGGCGTTACCGCGCATATGACGTCGCCGGATCGCGGCCAGAACGCCTCCGGCACTGCGCCGGGCGACTGCGGCGCGTCAGCCGCAGGTAACGATGGTGCGCGCCAGAAGCGCGCCGCACTGTTCGACCCCGAGGTGACGATTGTCTGTTCGTCCGCGCTGAATGCAAGCAGGTTCGGGTCGCCGCCGAGGCCGAGCGCCGGGCCGAGCGCACGGCCGTCGCGGCTGCGGTAGAGCTGAAAGCCCGTCTGCGACCGGCCGAGCAGCGCGATGGTACCGGACGGCGAAAATGCCAGCTGCCAGCGCCCGGAACCCCGATCCTCGACGACCGGGTATAGCGGTGCGTCAACACGCCACAGCGCCGCCCCTTCGCCCTGGAAGACAGCGCCGAGCACGTCGCCCTGCGGGTTCAGGCGGATCTCTGCCGGCTGTCGGCCGAGATCGATCTGTGCCAGCATCGAGCGCACCTCGAAATCCCAGATTCGAACTGCACGATCGTAGTCCGCTATTGCAATTCTTGTTGCGCCCTGATCGAGCGCAACGATTGCCGGTGTGCCGGCGATTTCCAGCACCGCGTCCGCCGTTGCCGTCTCGATTGACCAGCGTTCCAGTCGCGTCAGTTCATCGCCGCGCCGCTCGACCACGATGCCCTGACCGTCGGACGTCAGCCGTATCGAACTGGCGCCCGCCCCGATAGCGAGCACGGCGATCCGGTCGCCCGTGGCGGTGTCCCAGAGGTTTACTGTGTCCTGCGTCGCTGTGACGAGGTGCCGTGCGCCGGCGCTCAAACCGATCAGGCGTTCGTTCTCGGTCACGGGTACGGCACGAATGGGTTTCGCGAACACGAGGTCCCAGACGCGGGCATTATCACTCTGCGTCGCCCGCGCTATCGCGAAGCGGCCATCCCCGCTCGTCCACACCTCGTCCGCGTCACGCTCGAGCGGGTCCGCGACATTCAGCCCCCGCTCGAAATCCTCGACGAGTCCCTGCGCGTTCAGGCGGAGCTCCCAGCCGACGAGCTGACCGGCAACGCCGGTAATCTCGTCCCGAATGCTGAGACTCCACGTTCCGGTCTGCATCTCGCCGACCAGTTCACGCAGCTGTTCTGCAGGTATGCGCAGGCCGTCGCCGGCAGCAGCACGCTCGACGCCCGGGTCGACCTCGACGGCACGGCCGGACGGCGCGATCAGCTTTATGCGCAGGTCGGCAATACGCGCATGACTCAAGTCCAGCGTGAGCCCGATCCGGCGCACGGTGCCAGGCTGATCGACCGCGACGCGGCGCACGAGCGGCGGCACTTCCAGCGCCGTGATTGTCCACGGCTCCCGTGCTGCAAGCGTCTGCTGCGACATTGTCCACTGCCGCACCCGGGATCCCTGAACTTCCGTCAGCAGCAGACTGTCCGGATTGAAGCGTAGCGACCCCGTGCCCTGCGCGGGCAGGCTCGCGAGCAGCAGTGGATAGTCGGCACCCACGAGGCCGGCCGCCCGGGTCCGGCGACGCGGCGTCGACATCACGAGCGCTTCGAGCGAAGCAAGCAGCGCCGCGTCGCGCTGCTCGCGTTGCATGGCCTCGCGCGCACGCCGATCCCAGAATCCGGCGCGCAGCGAATCCGAGAAGCGCGCCGGGGCGGGCAGCTTCGCGGCGATCGCTGCAATGGCTTCGATTTCGCCGCCCTCGGTCGCTCTTGCTGCGCGGGTCTGCAGCGCCTGTCGAAACAGCCGCTCCGCGGTGTCGCGATGTCCCGGGAACGAGCGCAAATCGTTGTAGGCCTCCTCGACTGCCGGCAGCGGCGCTGCGGCTGCCGTAAGCACCGCGACATACGGCTTCGGCAACAGCTGCGTATACCAGAACGGTATCGCCGCCATCACGAACAGCAGGCCGGCAGCAACGGCCGGCGCACGCCAGCGAATTGGCAGGTTTTCGTTCGCCCAGCGAGTCGTGAAGACCCGCTCGTATATTCGATTGCGGACCTTGAGATTGCCGTCGGAATCGACGACGACGAGTCCCGTTGCGAGAAGCCGGCGCTGCAGCGGGGAACCCAGATCCGCAGCAACGATGATGCCCTTGCAAATGCTCCCATAAAGGTTCAGCAGCGCTTCGCGCAGCTTCGGCTCTCTCATCACCTCGCGGTGGATGTGGCTCATGTGCGGCTCGTTGTGGAGAGCTGCGCGGCCCGCAAGTTGCTGTGCGACGATGCGATCCACGGCCTCCGCGATGTCGCTGGCAGGCGTTTCGCGCGCAATCGAGCGCGCAAGCTTCTGAGAAAGATAGGGCTGGCCGCCGGTCCAGTAATAAACGCGATCAAGCGCAACTTCGGCATCTTCCGGAGCAAGATTGAGCTCTGTCGCAAACAGATTCAGGTCGTCGCGCGCAAAATCCGTCAACGTCACCGGCTGCGTGATGTTGAATGGCGACAGTTCCTCCTGCTCGATGAGCGACAGCGGATCGCATTCGCCGAGCAGCACGAACGCAAGTCTCGAAAATTCCGGATCCGTCGCGCGCGCGTTATGAGCCGTCCGAATGCTCGCGAGAAGCTGATCTGCAAACGGCAGCTGCTCGATGCATTGGATCTCGTCGATGAACACGACGATGCGTTCCGGGACGTGCTGCAGAATCACCTCCGCGTAGAACTCGAAGAGGCGCTGTCGGTTACTCAGGATCGCCTTGTCCTGCCACCAGTCCTGCAGATCGATACGGATACGCAGCTGCCGCAGCAACCGGTACGCGACATTGTAGTACCAGCGACCCGCATCCTTGCCGCTGTCCCGCACCCCGATCTGCTCGAGGTCGAGAATCGCTACCCTGAGGCCGTTCGCCTCGAGGCGCGCCGCCGTCGCAGCAATCAGGCTCGACTTGCCGCTGCGGTCGGGAGCAATGACGTGCGCGTACCGGCCTGCGACGACTGTTTCATACAGCACATCGTCGCCGCGGCGTTTCACGTAGCCGGCACGAACCGCATGCAGCGGTGCACCGACGCTGAAAAACTCGCCCGTTGCTTCAGTTCTGCCGACCCCGGTGGTCGACAGCGTATCGTCCGATTCTCCGGCCAACGCCTACCCCGCGGATTCCTGCGCTGAGGTATTCTGTGTGTTTTGATCGGGCATGACCAGCACCCGGTGCCCAATTCAGGGAATTATGTCGAACGACACCCGTCTTCTGAAAAAGGACCTGTTCGGTGAGGTCTGGTTCGACGCGAGCAGCGGCGAGCCCTACATCGTCCGGGATGCCGGCGCCGCGCGCGCCTGGTTACGCTGGCCCGCGCGCGCCTTGATGCGGCGAGAGGCCGGCGTCCTTGCGGCGCTGGACGGCATCGACGGTGTGCCGCAGCTCGCCGCACTCACACGCAACGAGCTGCGCCGGTCGTATATCGATGGGCGGCCGATGCATCACGCGCGACCGCGAGATCCCCGCTATTTTCACGACGCGAGCCGATTATTGCGGCGTTTGCACCGCGCCGGCGTCGTGCACAATGACCTTGCCAAGGAGCCGAATTTACTCGTCACCGACGCCGGGACGCCGGCGTTCATCGACTTCCAGCTTGCCTGGTTTTCGCCGCGTCGCGGCCGCCTATTTCGCGCGCTGGCGCTCGAGGACCTGCGCCATCTCCTGAAGCATAAGCGAACCTATTGTCCGCATCGGCTCACGACGCGCGAGCGCCGTATACTTGCAAACCCGTCGTGGTTTTCCCGGGCGTGGATGCGCACAGTGAAACCCGTGTACCTGTTTCTGACCCGACGCGTGCTCGGCTGGGCCGACAGAGAAGGGGCGGCGGACCGTGGCGATCGCTCTGCCTGAGAAACGCTGCACACCGGCAAATGCCGCATGCGCGGCGATACATGTCAGACTACGGAGACAGGCTGCCGTTTGTGTATACTGCGGCGGTTTTGAACGGGGGCCGTAGATGGATTTCTGTCATCGTCACAATCTCGTCGATCCCGATGCCGCAGGCACCGAGCGACGCTACGGCGTTCGCGTTACGCTGCCGCCGGGCGACACACTGCGCAATGTCGTCGGGGATGACTGGCAGCGCCTGCACTGGTTTACGAGCGAAGCCGAGCGCGATCGCGCATTCGAGCGCATGGCGGAGCGGCACGGCTACTACCGGGATTCCGATACGCCCACACAGGTGCTGGAAAAGATTAACCGCTAGCGCGCTTGCCGAGCGATCGGCCGGCTACCGCGGCGGCGTACCGATAAAGAGGTAAAAGTTTGTTCTCCCCGCCTCGGCAAACCCTGCCGCCAGGTACACCGCGCCGAAATAGGTATCCATTCCCGCGAACAGGCTGCCGCCAGCGCGCAGCGTGTCCAGGCTGATATCGCCGCGACGCTGCCACACGTTGCCAGCCTCCGCGGAAATCCCGAGATACAGCGGCACATCGAAAAGGCCGCCCGCCGATTCGCCAATGCGCCGGTAGGCGACGATTTTCGCCAGCGCTGCATGCGGACCGGCTATTTCGTCCCGCTCGAGTCCCGACAGCCGCAAAAATCCCCCGAGCCGGAAGAAATCCTGCACCGTGTTGTCAGAATCAAGCGTGGTCGCATAGTTCAGACCGAGTTGCACGCTGCTGCGGCCGAAGTTCCAGACCTTGAGAAAATTCGTGTCAATCGTGTCGAAGGCGTTATCGGCACCCAGGCCGGGACGTGACAGGTCCCAGCGTGCGCCGGCGCGCAGGCCTGCGCTCGGGAAGCGCGCATTGTCGAGCGTATCGAAGCGGAGCTGGGCGAAGACGCCGCCCGTGGCGAAGTCCGTATTCGGCAACGCGGGATCTCCGACCTTGACTCGCGCTTCGCCCACACCGCGATACGCGCCCAGGCGCAGCTCACCGACGGTGCCGAGCTCTCTACCGACGTCCACACCGGCCTCGGCTTCGGAGATACGCAGCCGTGCCACGGTGGCATCGGTGTCGAACGCATTGACGTTGCGCTGACCGAGATCGATCCGCGGCGCGACGAACAGCGTCGAACCCGAACCGAGCGGCTGATAAAACTCCGAAAACAGCCGCGGGTCGGTACCGAGGCGAAGGTCCGTACGCCACTCGGCGCCGAGCCTGTTAACTCCGGCGCGCGTCAGGCGCGTCGACAGGTTGAAGGCGCTGGAGCCTTCGAAATCGTCTTCCAGCGCCACACCGAACTGCAAAAAGTTCGGTCCCCAGGACTTGCTTCGCGCGCGAAACTCGACGCCGATTTCCCCGCCCTCTTCGATCAGCTCGTAACCGACCCGCTCGTACAGCTTGAGGCTATGCAGTCGATCGGCATCTGCAGCCAGGCGCGTGGCATCGATGGCGTCTCCGGGTTTGCTTAGCAGCCGCGATTCGAGCACCCGGTCGTCGACGCGGCCATCATGAGCCACGCGGACGAAAGCAAGCCTCGTATCCGGCGGCTGATGTGCGGCGCGTCGTTGCAGGTACGCGGCGTATTCCTGCTCCCCGACCGTCAGCTGTCCAAGGCGCGGCTCCACGGCACGGGCAGCGCGCACGCCGGGCTCGATCGCATCGACGATGCCGGCGAAATTCGTCGAGCCGAACACGCCGAGATCCGGACGAATCAGGATGTCTTCGGGCGACAACGCCTCGATCTGGCGCAGCGTCTCCTTGCGAATGAGGATCGTGAACATCTGTTCCGATATCGCAACGGCCGACTCGAGCTGATCCGCAGCATACAGCGGAAATTCGACGTCCACGGCGATGATGATGTCGACATCCATCGCCTTCATTACGTCAATGGGCAGATTACCGACGACGCCGCCGTCGACGAGCACGCGCCCGTCGAGGCGTACCGGCGTGAACGCACCGGGCACCGACATGCTGGCGCGAATCGCGCGCGCGAGATCGCCATGTCCGATCACATACGGTTCACCGCGCTCGATATCCGCGGCGACGGCCCGAAACGGTGTCGGTAACGCGTCAAAGTCGTCGACGTCGGCAACATCGAACGTCAGTTCGCGCAGCAACATGCCCAGGGAGTGACCCTGGATTACGCCGCGGGGCAGCAGCAGCCTCCCATCACGCAAACCGAGCTCGAAATCGACGGGGTACTGCTCGTCGTCCTGCTTGCGCCGAAAATTGAAATCGCTGCGCCGGGGAACATCCGACAATGCCGCATCCCAGTCCAGCGAAGCGACGAGTTTCTCGAGTTCGGCAGCGGACATGCCGGCTGCGTAAAGACCGCCGATTGCCGCGCCCATGCTGGTCCCGGCGATCGCATCCACCGGTACACGCAATCGTTCGAGTTCCTTCAATACGCCGATGTGTGCCGCGCC
>JBFHXQ010000169.1:0-6856 GCA_041598895.1 Woeseiaceae bacterium
CATACCTCGGCCGTCGATGAGAACGGTCTCGGCTGTGCGATAACGGCGTCGAGCGGCTATGGGTCCGGCGAAATGCCCCGAGGTACCGGGCTCTGGCTGAACAACTGCCTCGGCGAGATTGAATTGAATCGCCGCGGCCTCCAGGCGGGTCCGCCCGGCGCGCGCTTGCCCTCGAACATGGCACCCTCTGTCGCACGTGACGACGTTACGGTGCTCGCCGCCGGCACGCCGGGCGCCGATCGAATTACGACGGCTATGCAGCAGTTTCTGATTAGCTATCTCAATATGGGCATGCCGCTGATCGAGGCCATCGCGCATCCGCGCCTGCACGTGGACACGAGCGGCGATGCAGATCGACTGATGGTCGAGACGGGTCTCGACATCCCCGAGGTCGATCTGCCGGTGCAATTGTTCGAGGGCATCAACATGTATTTCGGCGGCGTCGCGGCCGCGAGCTACGATCCGGACCGCGGGTTCCAGATCGGTGCGGACCCGCGCCGCGAGGGGGGTGTCGCGCTCTGCGACGGGTGATACGCCGCGATCCCTTTGATACGCTCCGCGCTTTCGGATGCGGGAGGCCCGACTGCGGGTGCTGACACGCACGTGAACGACCTCTACGCGGTGAGGGCCCTGCCCGACACGCTACCGGATGACCCCATGCGCTGGGCCAAAGACTGGCTCGACGAAGCGGTCGCAAAAAGCGTGCAGCGAAATCCCGGTTCGATGACGCTTGCGACGGTCGATTCGGTAGGTCGACCGGTGGCACGCATGGTGCTGTGCAAGGACTTTGTGCCCGATCCCGGCTACGTCGTTTTCTACACGAACTACAATTCAGCGAAAGCGCAGCAGCTCGACGAGAGGGGGGACTGCGCGCTGGTTTTCCACTGGGATGCGCTGGGACGCCAGGTGCGTATCGAAGGTCAGGCGCTGCGGTCCCCGGACGCTGAAAGCGACACCTATTTCGCGAGCCGGGACTGGGGCAGCCAGCTCGGCGCCTGGGGCAGCGATCAGAGCGCGCCGCTTGCGTCGCGCGCAGCCCTCAAAACACAGGTCGCGAGGCGCGCAATGCGGCTTGGAGTATCCGCAGTGAAAAACCTGAAAGCCATCGCGGCTACCGATCGGCCCGTCATAACGCGGCCACCGCATTGGGGTGGTTATCGGGTCTGGGCAGCCGCGATCGAGCTCTGGATCGAAGGCAAGGACCGAATTCACGATCGTGCCCGTTGGGAACGCAAAATGACGGCGACATCGGATGACCGCTTTGCCACAGGTCCCTGGATCGGAACCCGGCTGCAACCCTGAGACACGGTGCGAGTTCGTGACAGACTGGTTGCCTGAACGGCGGATCGAATGTCCGTACTGCGGCGAAGCGATTGTGGTGGTCGTGGACCTTTCCGCCGGTACACAGAGTTACGTCGAGGACTGCCAAGTTTGCTGCCAGCCGATCGACATGCACATCGAAATTGACGCAGATGAGCTCGTGGCGGTTCGGGCAACACGTGGCCCCTGATATGTATCGTTGCGCCGCGCTCGCAGCACTCTTGTTCTGCACGGTAATCAGCCGCAGTGAGGTCGTCCTGACCGAAGGCACGAACCTGACGATTGACGTCGGACCGGACGGGCGTATCGCCATGGACCTGCTCGGCAGTCTCTGGGTGCTGCCCGCGCGGGGCGGCGTGGCTGATGCTCTGGACGTCGGCCTGCTGCCGGCCGAACGACCGCGGTGGTCGCCGGACGGCACCGCCATCGTGTATCAGGTCCACGCCGCGGAACAGCGCAGAATTGCGCTCCATACCGTGCCAGACGCCGCAACGAGGCCGCTGTCGGGCGACCGTCATTTCGATCAGCACCCGGATTGGCATCCTGACGGCGAGCGCATCGTTTATTCATCCGACCGCTACGACACTGGATTCGACCTGTGGGAACTCGATCTGCCGACGGGACTGACGTGGCGTATCAGCAGCCGCCCAGGCGACGAGACCGAACCCGTGTGGTCCGCGGACGGGCGCCATCTCATCTATATCAATCGCGACGGCGATACGTGGTACCTGATGCTCCGGCGCCACGGCCAACCGGATGAAATCGTCGTTGAATCGACGACGAAGCTGTCAGCGCCGTCATGGCGACCCGACGGCAGCCTGATTTCTTTCGTTCGTCAGGACGTGGACGGTGTGCATATCGACATTGCGGTCCTGTCGGACCCGCCCTTAGTCCGGCGCTTTATCTCCGATGGCGACATATTCGAATCGGCAGTCAGCTGGCCCGATCGCACCCGTATGCTCTACGCGGCGAACGGCGCGATCATGGCCCGAAACTTCGATTCGTGGACATCGAACTTCATTCCCTTCAGCGCTTTGGTCCGGCAACAGCCAGCGACCCGAAGTCTCGCATCACGACAGCGCCAGTTGCCAAAAACGTCCCAGCCCGGCGGCAGTCTCACCGTCAGAACGGGGCGCCTGTTCGACGGTACGGGCGATGACTATCAAATCGGCATGGACATCGTGATCAAAAACGGTCGGGTGACCGAGCTGCTGCCGCGCGACGAAAGCTTGGAGGGAATCGTTGTCGACATGGGCGATCTGACGGCGCTGCCGGGATTCATCGACAGTTTCGCGTCGCTGCCCGAGGATGCGACAGATACCCTCGGGCCGATCGTGCTGTCTTACGGCGTTACGACGATGCTCGTCGACCATCCCCGGCACGAACAACTGACGGATCGCTGGTCCGGCCGTGACCTGCCCGGACCCCGGCTGCTGCCGGTTGCTCTGGCCTCGTCGGATCCTGCAGCAAACGCCTGGCTGATCGTGCTCGACGGCGCGTTCAACGAAGGCGTCGAGTGGCGCAAGAGCGTCACGCGCTGGCAGTCGCGCGGCCTGCCGGTGCTTGCGAAAAACTGGCGCGTGGCGCTCGGGTCCGGCGCGACGCTGTTGCTCGGTGCGACATCCCTTCCCGCGTCGCCGGCAGGCCGTCGTTACGCCGACCTCGAGCTGGTGAATGGCGCAGGTCCGGTGAGAATTGTCTCGGCGCTCGCAGACAGCCGAACGCCCGGCGTACGGCAGCTGCTCGCTAGCCGGCAGGCGAATCTCGCCGGCCGGCAGGTCACGCCTCGCAGGCGATTTGCGGAGACGCCCAGACTGTCTCCGGGCGGCGCAATGATTGCCGGCAGCAAGCCCTCTGGTTTGCCACCCGGGATTGCGCTGCAGGCGGAGTTACGCGCGCTGGTCGACGCCGGTCTGACTCCCGCAGAAGCGCTGCGCAGCGCAACGTACAATGCCGCGACTGCGCTGGGCGTCGATGCGACACTCGGCCGCATTGCTACGGGTGCAATCGGCGATCTGATTATCGTCGACGGCGACCCGCTCCGCGACGTCACCAGCGCCGCGAATATAGTAGCGGTCGTCAAAAATGGTCGATTTTTCAGTGCGATCGGCCTGATTGAAAAGGCTCGACCGGAAGAATCCGTCGAATAATTTGACAACCGCTGCCGATCCGCGCATCAAAACAGGAGCGTGGCTGCCCGCATCGCCGAAACCGCGCCGTCGGGTTTCGGACAGACTTGGCATGCTGCTTGATTTTTTCATGAAGCACAGCGTGTTACGCGCGTTTTTTTGCCTTGCGGATGATGTGCAGCGCAACAAGTCTGTCGGTTTTCTTTACGAGTGCGACTGTCTGCAATTGCCGACAGATGGGCCGGCGCCGCTAAATGCTTGATATCTCGACAAGCAGCCCAAAGCTGGCACGGGACTTGCTTTTAATAACGTGCCCAAGCGAAGTGTAACTGCGCTCGGTAACAGAAAACGGATATGACCAGGATTTAGACGCCAGAAGAACAAGAACTACAAAAACAAAAAGATCCAGATCCCATAACGATAATAATACTCCTGTATCCGGTTACTGAATTCGTAGTTACCTCTTTTATAATAAAAAGAGAATTGAGCCCCGCCGCTTCTGCCGCGGGGCTTTTTATTTGCGCGCCGGGCGCGAGCCGCTCGCTAGAGAGCCCCTAAGGGAACGACGCCGAATCCGTAGCGCCGGCCCGAACCGGGTATCATCACGGCTCATCGGGTAACGATGGTGCATCATGACATCCGCGCTGCTCGCATCGCCGTACATAAAAGTGATCCCGAGCATCCTGTCCGCATCCACGGCCGGCTACGCTCGACGAGCGCGACAGTATCGTCGATCGCTCCTGCTTATTGCCTTTGTCCTTCTCGGTGCGTGCGGTGGCGAGGCACCCGATTTTACGGACGTCGAGATCACCGAGTTGCACGACAGAATGTAGCGTGGCGAAGTGACGTCCGAGCAACTCGTTGCATGGCACCTCGATCGCATTGCCGCGATCGACGCGGCCGGTCCGGCACTTGCCTCGATCATCGATATCAACCCGGATGCGCTCGTCATTGCACGCGCCCTGGACGAGGAATGGCAGGAATCAGGCCCGCGCGGGCCGCTGCACGGGATCCCGGTCGTACTGAAGGCGAATATCGGCACCGCCGATCGCATGCCAACCACTGCGGGATCACTCGCACTTCTCCACCACCGTCCGGAGCGTGACGCATTTCTGGTGCGCAGGCTGCGCGATGCGGGTGTCGTCATCCTCGCGAAAGCGAACCTGAGTGAATGGGCGAACTTTCGCTCCAACCAATCGACGAGCGGCTGGAGCAGCATCGGTGGCCAGACCAAAAATCCGTATCTCGAAGGACGCAATCCCTGCGGATCGTCGAGCGGTTCCGCAGTTGCGGTCGCGGCGAATCTGACCGTCGTCGCCGTCGGTACCGAGACCGACGGGTCGGTTGTCTGCCCGTCGGCAATCAACGGCATTGTCGGCATCAAACCGACACTTGGTCTCGTGAGTCGCAGTGGCATCATACCGCTCGCGCACAGTCAGGACACCGCGGGACCCATGGCCCGAACCGTGCGTGACGCAGCGATACTGCTCGGGGCGATGACCGGTGTCGATCCGAACGATCCGGCGATGTCCAAACTGCCCGTAACCGTGGGCAACTACACGGCCAACCTTACGGCGGCAGGCCTGGACGGTAAACGCATCGGCGCTGTTCGATCCTATTATGGTGCCGGCCAACGACCGGCGGTCGATGCGCTGTTTGACCAGAGCATCGCTACGCTGCGCGCGCAGGGTGCCGAGGTCATCGACGATATCCAGATCGATACGTCCGGTATGCATGATGCCGAATACGAAGTTTTGTTGTATGAATTCAAAGCGGACCTGAACGCCTATCTCGAGGCCAGTAACGCACCGTTGAAATCTTTGACGGAAATTATCGAATTCAACGATGCCAATGCCGACGCTGTCATGCCGCACTTCGGCCAGGACATCATGATCGCCGCAGACTCGAAAGGCCCACTCAGCGAACCGGAATACCAGGAGGCACTCGCCGACAGCAAACGCATCGCGCAGTCCGGCATAGACCGCGCTCTCGACGAGCATGACCTCGATGCGCTGATTGCACCGACGAACGGTCCGGCCTGGCTAACGGACCATATCAATGGAGACAGCTTCAGCGTCGGCAGCTCGTCCTACGCCGCAGTTGCCGGATACCCGAGCATTACCGTGCCGGCCGGATTCGTGTCTGGCCTGCCGATCGGACTGTCGTTCATCGGCGCCGCAAATACCGAAAAGGCCCTCATCGAAATCGGCTACGCCTTCGAACAGGCGACTCGAGCGCGGCGCTCGCCGGAATTCTGACAGCCGCGGTCGAGGAAACCACCCCGGCAGCCGCGGAAATGAGCGGTTTTGCGACACAGTCGTATGCATATCAGAAACTTATGGCTTAAATTTTCCGCCTGATCCCGCTACATTCTGGATCGATGTTCAAGACCCTTCGCATTTCAATTCTGCTCCTGATTCTGATCTTCGTCGGCGTGAACACCTGGCTGTCGCAGGCGCGGAGCACGGACTGGAATAACAGTCTCTGGATCAAGGTATATCCGATCAACGCTGACACGAGCGAGATCAGCGCCCGATACATTCACGGGCTCGATACGGACGATTTCAACAGCATCGAGTCCTTCATCAGTCGCGAAGCGGCCCGTTACGGCAAACAGCTGAGCCGTCCGCTGCGCGTCGAGCTCGGCAGGCCCATAAAAGAACAGCCGCCATTGCCTGATCCCGAGGCAAACATGCTGGGCATCATGCTCTGGTCGCTGAAGCTGCGCTGGTGGGCGTCGAACGTTGCCGGCGAACAGGACCAGATTGCGCCCGACGTGCGCATGTTCGTACGCTATTTCACCCCCGACAAGGAAATTATTTTGGATAATTCCGTTGGCATGCAGAAGGGCATGGTCGGCATTGTCAACGCCTACGCGAGTCGGCGGCAGCAGGGGAGCAACAACGTTATCATCGCCCACGAGTTCTTGCATACGCTCGGTGCGACGGACAAATACCATCCTGCAAACGGGGTTCCGATCGAACCGCACGGGCTCGGGGAGCCCGATCGTAAACCGCTGTATCCCCAGCGTTACGCCGAGATCATGGGAGGCCGGATCGCCCTCAGCGAATACGAAGCGGTTGTACCAAAGAGTCTGAAGTTCGCCGTGATCGGGCCACTAACCGCCCGCGAAATCCGCCTCGTCGAGTAGCCGCGATACGACTGCCCGAGCGCAGTGTTTTTTGCGTGCGAGCTGCGCTACGCTCAGGCGATGTCAGGCACACGCCCCCTGCTCAGCTGCGCGAATCTCGGCGTATCGGTACCGGGCCGCTGCCTGGTTTCCGGACTGGATCTGGAAATCGCCCCTGGCGAACTAATTGCCGTACTAGGTCGTAATGGAACGGGCAAAACGCTGACGCTTCTTACGCTCGCAGGTCTTCGCGATGCCGATGCCGGCGACATCGGAC
>JBFHXQ010000170.1:0-6805 GCA_041598895.1 Woeseiaceae bacterium
ACCCCCGCCCAGTGCGACAACGGCGGTGTCCCGATTCGCGCCCATGTCGGCGAGCTTGTCGATGACGGACGACGCCGTCTCGAGCGTTTTCCACGCCTCACCATCCGGGAGGCTGATGCATGCGACCTGGCGGTTGCCGAGCGCAGCCAGCAGCGTATCCAGATAAAGCGCAGCCACGGTGTCATTCGTTACGACCAGGCAGTCGTTCGCCCGCAGATACCCTGCAAGATCCAGGTCACCCGCGAGAAGTCCGTCGCCAATCAATATCGGGTAACTGCGCTTGCCGAGATCTACGTTAATTGTGCGCTTATCGGACACCGGGACTTACAGACACGCCAAAACGCGTAGATTACCGCAACGATGCCTGCCCGGGGATATTTCGCATTGTTCCAAACCTTAGTCGTTGGTTGGCCACACCTACAGACACTGCGGAATGTCCCCGACCCATCGCGACAGGATGCCGCTTTAAGAACGGAAAGACGTGATGTCGGTGTGTGATTCGAGCAGCGTGAGGTGAAACGGCAAACTCGCGAGCGCGGCCGCTTTCGCAGCTCCCTGTGCTCCGTGACTTAGGGACTTCGTGTCCAAAAAGCCGCTGCCGCGACAGCGCGCGGCCGGGCTGCAGCTATGGAAGCCGGTTGCGGATCTCGTCTGCGACCGCGCGCACCTTGCGGCCATCCGTGTCGACAATGAAGTCTGCGATTTCCCGATACAGCGGATCCCTGGCCGTCATCAGCTCTTCGAGTATCTGCCGTGGGTCGCCGTCCTCGAGCAGCGGACGGTCGCGCCCGCGCGAAGTACGCGCGAGCTGCTGGTCGATGCTCGTTCTGAGGTAGACGACGATTCCGCGCGCCCCCAACCGGTTGCGATTCTCCGGATCGATGACGGCACCGCCGCCCGTCGCGAGCACGATACCCTCCAGCTGCGACAACTCGTCGATCACGCGTGCCTCCCGGTTGCGAAATCCCTCCTCACCTTCTTTCTCGAAGATAAAGGAAATATCGACGCCTGTTCGTTCCTGGATTTCATCGTCGCTGTCGACGAAGTCGAGGTGCAGCATGCGAGCAAGCTGGCGGCCGACGGCAGACTTGCCGGCGCCCATCGGACCGATCAGAAACAGATTTTGCCCAGCCTTCATGTCGCTAACAGTTGTTCAAAGAGAAAGCCAACCCGAAGGTTGGCTTTCTTGAGTGATCGCAGGGTCGACAGCTCAGTAGATCGTCGCACCTTCGTCGAGGATGCGCGGCGTCACGAAGATCAGAAGTTCCGCCTTGTTGTCGAGACGCTGCTTGCTTCGAAACAGCGCGCCCGCAAACGGAATGTCTCCAAGCACCGGCACCTTGTTGATGGTCTCCCGGCGCTCCGTTTCGTAAATACCGCCCAGAACGACCGTCTGGCCGTCGCCGACAAGCACCTGCGTTTGGACGGCCCGTGTGTCGATACTCGGAACCGTACCGCCCAGACCGCCAGTGGAGATAATGTCACCGACGCTGTCCTTGTGAACACGCAGGTCCATGATGATGTTGTCATCCGGTGTGATCTGCGGCGTAACCGTCAGGCTGAGCACTGCTTTCTTGAACTGGATCGTCGTGGCGCCCGACGATGCGGACTGCTGGTACGGTATTTCGACACCCTGCTCGATGATGGCCTCTTTCTGATTCGCCGTAATCACGCGTGGTGTGGACACGATCTCACCGCGACCTTCCGCCTCGAGCGCGGTCAGCTCGAGATCGACCAGATAGTCGGTTTCGAGCACGGCCAGCGAGAAGCGGCCGGCTGCGTCGCTGATCGGCACGTTCACGTTGTAACGGTTGTTGAGTGCCGGAAGCTGGATCGGGAAAATCGTTCCGTTGGCCGGATCGGCGAGATTTTCGAGAGACGAGTTGATCATCGTATCGGTGCCGAAGCCGTTACCTGAAATGACCGTCACGCCGTCGGTGCTGTTCTCTTCGAATGCCGTCACTCCCAGGCGCACGCCAAGATCACGGCTGAAGTCGTCGTTAACGACCACGATGCGGGATTCGATCAGTACCTGCTTGATCGGAATGTCCAGCGTCCGAACCATGCGACGAATGTTTTGCAGCCGCTCGGCAGTGTCGTGTACGAGCAGCGTATTCGTGCGCTCATCCACGGCGATGCTGCCACGATCGGACAGCATCGTGTTGCTGCCCTCGGCCGCGATCAGGTCCGCCAGATCCGATGCTTTCGCGTAGTTCACCTGCAGGAACTCGGAGTACATCGGCTCGAGTTCGCTGATCGCCGCTTTTGCTTCGAGATCTGCCGTTTCCCGCGCCGCGATTTCCTCTGCCGGCGCCACGATGATCACGTTGCCGTTTTGGCGCATATCGAGGCCTTTCGTCGTCATTACGATGTCGAGGGCCTGATCCCAGGGAACGTTACGCAGGCGCAGCGTTACGTTGCCCTGTACGGTGTCGGAAACCACAATGTTCTTACCAGAGGTTTCAGCCAGCAGCTGCAGGACGGCACGCGTTTCGATGTCCTGGAAATTCAGCGTCAGGCGCTGACCTTCATATTCCTTGCTCTCGGAAAACACGCTCGAAACCTGCTCCTGCTCTTGGACAGACGGGTTGATTTCGATCGAGAACTCGTTATCGGACTGATACGCAAGCTGTTCGTACTTACCGTCCGCAGCGATCACGATGCGCGTATCGAGGTTCGTCCGCAGCGTGTCCACGGTCGTCACCGGCGTTGCGAAATCGGTGACATCGAGTCGCCGCATCAGCTCTGCTGGCAGAGACGTGTCCTTGAATATCGCGACGACGCGACCGCCCTCCTGGCGAATATCGACCGGTGTTCCGGGATCCGTCAGGTTTACGACGATGCGGCCGCCGCCGTCCCGCGTGCGGCGAAAATCGACGCCCGTAATCGCGCGGCTGCCCGGGCTTGCGTACGAGCGACTCTCGGCCGCCGGTGCGCTTGCGAATTGTGTCGTATCCGGGCTGTACGCAGCGCCGTCACCGAGTGTGACGATCAGCGTATTGCCGCTGCGCCGGGTCTCATAGGAAACCATCTGGTCGAGGTTCAGGACGACGCGGGTACGGCCCCCTGCCTCCGCGGTCAGCACCGTGTCGAGCGGTCCGAGGTTTACGTCCCGGCGTCGCGACGAAAGCCCGAGCGACGTATCCGGCAGATCGAGCGCGATGCGCGCCGGGCTATCGATCGTAAAGGAAAGCGGCTCCGGAGCGGTTTCGCTCATGATAAGGCGCAATTCCACGCGCTGCCCCGGCAGACTCTGCACCTGAATGTCCTGTAAACGGTTACCGGTCTGAGCGTTTGCCGCATGGCCCACGATCAGCAGCAACACGGCCTGTGCCATAGCGGCCAGCCGCAGTACCGCGCGCCGGTGACTTACCGTCTCTTTCTTTTTGAGCATCATTCCAATTACTCCCAGTTCCATTCAGGCATCAGTCCGAGAGACTGATGGCGGCATCACGCTCGATGTATCCGCCAATCCCGTCGGAAATAATTTCCACCATTTGAATTTCGGATTCCGAAATAGACGTAATTCGGCCGTCGTTCTGGCCCATATAATTGCCGGGAACGACTCTGTGAATCAGGCCATCCGACGTTTGTACGAGACCGTACGTGGTTTGCCCCATGTCGAGCGTGCCAACCATGCGCAGCGTGTCCAGGGGAAAGCCTTCGAGAAACTCACGGCTGCGTTCGGAGTCCGGTCGAACGCCCCCGCCGGGACCGGCGGCGGCCTGCGGAGTATCCGGGATGAACGGCGATCGCACCCCTTCTGCATCGGCGGTGTACGTGAACACTTCGTATGGCGTTATCTCGGGCAGCGGCTCGATGCGTCCGCCCGGCTTCGCCTTCACCTCGTTGATGTATTGATCGAGATCGTCCATGTCGCCGCCGCAGGCGGTGAGTGCCGTGGCGAGCACCGCAACGACAAGCGTTCGTCGAATCAAGAGAGAAGCTTTCATTGTTATTCTGCCTCCTCGTCAAGATAACGATAGGTCTTCGCCGTCACTTCCATAGACAGTTCGTCGAACGTCTCGCGGGTTTCTTGCGTAATCACGATGTCATGCAGCGTGACGATTCGCGGCAAGGCTGCGATACCGCTCACGAAATTCGCAATTTCGTGATAGCTTCCCGCCAGTCGGATCTTGATTGGCTTCTCGGCATAGAAGTCTTTCGGAACCTCCCCCTGCGGCTGGAACAGCTTCTCCTGCAGTCCGGCTGCCAGGCCGGTCTGGGAGATATCGACGATGAGGCTCGGAATCTCGGTCTCGCCGGGCAGCTGCCGCAACATCGTACCGAACGACTGCTCTATCTGCGCCAGCTGTGCCTTATACGCATCGTAGTTGGCGGCCTTGCGCTGTTTGTTTTCGAACGTCACGCGCAGCGTCTGCTCGTCTCCCTGCGCGCGCTTCAGCTGCGGCGCCTTGTCCTTGACGATCGTCCAGTAAATACCGAGGCCGACAACGACGACAAAGATGATACTGATGACGCCGGCGCGGAAGACGAACGGCCAGCGGCCGACGTCATTGACATCCAGGCTACGCAGTTCTTCGACGAAATTCATGCCGCGTCCTCCTCGTCTGCGCCGGGACGCGTCTGCTTCAGGTACACGACGAACTCGGCCTGACGGGACGCGCCGGACTGCGTCGTCTCGACTTTCTCTACCTCAGGATCCGCAAGCCATTCTGACGCGTCTATCTGTCGCATCAATGCGGAAACACGGGTGCTGGATTGGGCAACGCCGCGAATCTCGACGCGGGCGCCCGTCTGCTTGATACCGGTCAGGTAGACGCCTTCCGGCATCTGTCGCACGAGTTCGTCGAAGAGATGAACCACCTCCGGCCGGCTCTTCTGCAGCTGTTCGATGATTTCCATGCGGGCCAGTAGACGTTCTTTCTGACGCTCGAGGCCGTCGATTTCCTGGATACTCTTCTCGAGCTCCGTGATCTCCTCGGTCAGCCGCTGGTTGCGCGCCTTCTGAGAGTCGATCATCTGCGAATACGCGAACATGGTAAGCATGACCACAGCGATTCCGGCAACAACCGCACCTGCGGCGGCAATTCCGAACTCGCGCTGGCGTCTCTTGCGCTCTTCCTCGCGCCAGGGGAGTAGATTAATACGTGGCATATTAGTCGAAGCTCCTTAGGGCAAGGCCGCAGGCAGTCAGAAGCGCCGTAGCATCTTTGTGCACGCCTTGTGATTTTGCTTTTGATGATATTTTCATTTGCCCGAGCGGATCGCCGATCTCGGTCGGAATGCCGACGCGGCTGGAAATGACGTCGGCAATACCGGGGATATTCGCACAGCCGCCGCACACCAATATCATGTCGGGCTGCTCTCGTCCGCCGCCAGAGGCAAGATAGAACTGCAACGAGCGACTGACCTGCTGGGTCATATCGTCGATGAACGGCTCGAGAACCTCCGGCTGGTAGTTACTCGGCAAGCCACCCTGTTTCTTTGCACGACCCGCGTCTTCCATCGACAGGCCATAGGTACGCATGATCTCTTCGGTAAGCTGCTGGCCGCCAAAATTGAAGTCGCGCGTGTAGATCACGCGCAGATCCTGGAGCACGCTGAACGTCGTGCTACTAGCACCGATGTCGACGACGGCGACCGCCTGGCCCATGCCACCATCGGGAATCTGGTGACTCATGAGCTGGCAGGCATTTTCGAGCGCAAACGCTTCGACATCGACAATGTGCGTCGCCAGTCCGGCCGCGTTTACTGCCGCCTGCCGCTGCTCCACGTTTTCAGTGCGCGTCGCGACGAGCAGCACGTCCATGAGCTCGGGATCCTTCTCATTCGGTCCGACGACTTCGTAATCGAAGCTCACCTCTTCCATCGGGAAGGGAATGTACTGGTCGGCCTGAATCTCGACCTGTCCCTCGAGATCCCGCTCGGACAGACTCGACGGCATCTGGATGACCTTGGTGATGGCCGCGTCACCGCTTATCGCAACGGCAACGTCGGTCGCTTTCGCGCCGGCTCGCTTCACTGCGCGGCGTATTGCCTCACCGACCGCCTTGGCATCGACGATCGCCTTTTCACTGACCGAACTCGGCGGTGTGGGCTCTGCGGAATAGGATTCGACCCGGTAGCGCTTGCCACTTTGTGACAGCTCGATGAGCTTCACCGAGGACGTGGTGATGTCGAGGCCCAGCAACGGTGAGGATTTTTTGCCGAAGAACACGTATTTTTCCTTCTAGGTCGGTAAGTTGCGAACCAATTGTAGTCTGGACCTGAGCAAAACGGTTTAACTATATATCAATAAAATGTTAAATAAAACGTGACTTTGCTCACGATCCCGCGAACGGTATGGTACTGCCCATCGTGGCGCCTGTTCCGTGAACTGGTTGGCGGCTCTGACCAGGTAATTGGACACAATTTCGCGCCCACAACCTGTTCCGGCCGATGTCCCCAATCCCGCTCCCCTGCTGGCCGGCAGGCTAATTGCTCATCCGCTTCCCTGCCCGGCCGGGCGTTGCCTCGCCACCGCTGACCTCGTTATTATCCCTCGACGCGGCGTTGTGGCCCAGCCCGCCGGCCCGAAAAAGCCATTTTTTCTGCACTTATCGGACACCAGCTGATCCATTGAATATAGCCAGTATGCGCTGCCGGACCCCGCGGCGTTCGCCCGTTACTGTCAGCGACTATGCCCACCCAATCTGAATCTCACAAGAACATGTCCCGAAAAGCGCCGCACCGGTTTCTGCGATGGTTCGTGCTTGTCGGGGGGCTGGCTGCGTGCACAACACTCCTTGGCATGTCTGCAATCATCGGCGCCTACTACTTCGTTGAACCCGGCCTGCCCAAA
>JBFHXQ010000171.1:0-6801 GCA_041598895.1 Woeseiaceae bacterium
CACAGGAACGCCGGCGTCTGAATGACGTCGACGACGGCCGCGACTTCGTCCATCGGCGTATCCTCGTGGACGTCCGTCAGCACGGGTACGTCGAGCTGACTCCTCACCGTTTCGAGGATGCGCAGGCCCTCGTCCATGCCGGGCCCGCGAAAACTGCCCGCGGAGCTGCGATTCGCCTTGTCAAAAGACGACTTGTAAATGAAGGGCACGTCCAGCGCGACGCAGATTTCCTTGAGCGCGCCCGCCGTATCGAGAGCCATGGTCTCGCTCTCGACCACGCAGGTACCGGCAATCAGAAAGATTCGCTGGTCGTTACCCGCCTGAAATCCGCACAGGTTCATGCGCGGGCAGCCTGCGGCAGCGCCGCGTCGCGATGTCTGCGTGTGGCCTTGATGAAACCCTTGAACAGCGGATGACCGTCGCGCGGATTTGACGTGAATTCCGGGTGAAACTGGGAGGCAAGGAACCACGGATGTCCCGGCAGCTCCACGACCTCGACCAGGTCATCGACCGACAGACCGGAAAAACGCAGGCCGGCCCGCTCAAGCACCTGGCGATAATTGTTGTTTACCTCATAGCGATGCCGGTGGCGTTCCTCGATGCTCGTTCGGCCATAGCTCCGGGCGGCCAGAGATCCGTCAGCCAAAGTCACGGATTGCGCGCCCAGGCGCATCGTGCCGCCCAGATCCGATTCCTCGGTCCGTTGCTCGAAGTCGCCGGACTGAGTCTGCCATTCGGTGATCAGCGCAATGACCGGATGCCGCGTTTTCGAGTCGAATTCTGTGCTCATCGCATCATCCAGTCCGGCCAGGTGCCGCGCGGCCTCGATGACGGCCACCTGCATGCCGAGGCATATGCCGAGATACGGAATACCGTTTTCCCGCGCATAGCGCACCGCCTTGATCTTGCCCTCGATGCCGCGATCCCCGAAACCGCCCGGAACGACGATACCGTCCATGTCGCGCAGGCAGTCGGTACCTCTGTGCTCTATGTCCTGGGATTCAATGTAGTGAATGTTGACTCGCGTACGCGTGTGAATGCCGCCATGCAGCAGCGCTTCGCTCAGCGAAATGTACGAGTCTCGCAGATCGACGTATTTGCCCACCATGGCGACATTGACTTCGCCATCCGGATTTTCCTTCGCAGCTACAATCGCCTGCCACTCATGCAGGTCGGCCTCGGGCAGGTCCAGCCCGAGCTGGCGGGCGACTATGTCGTCGAGACCCTGCTCGTGGAGCATGACGGGTATCTTGTACAGGTCGTCGACGTCGTAGGCGGAGATCACCGCCGCTTCCCGGACGTTGGTAAATAAAGCGATCTTTTTGCGCTGCTCCGACGGCAATGGCTGTTCCGACCGGCAAACGAGAATATCCGGCTGAATACCGATCGAGCGCAGCTCCTTGACGGAATGTTGTGTGGGCTTCGTCTTGATCTCGGACGACGTGGCGATGTAGGGCACCAGCGTCAGGTGCACGTAGACGACCCGATCGTGTCCGAGTTCAACGCCCATTTGCCGGATTGCTTCGAGAAACGGCAGTGATTCGATGTCGCCTACGGTGCCGCCGATCTCTACCAGGCATATGTCGGCATCGGCCGCGCCCCGTCCTACGCTCTCCTTGATCTCGTCGGTGATGTGCGGAATGACCTGCACCGTCGCGCCAAGGTAGTCGCCGCGGCGCTCCTTGCGAATAACGCTCTCGTAGATACGGCCGGTCGTGAAATTGCTGTTTCGCCCGGTCGTCGTGCGGACAAAGCGCTCGTAGTGGCCGAGGTCGAGGTCCGCCTCGGTGCCGTCGTGGGTCACGAACACTTCGCCGTGCTGGAACGGGCTCATCGTTCCAGGATCGACGTTGATGTACGGATCGAGCTTGATCATGCTGATCGACAGCCCCCGAGCCTCGAGGATCGCTCCGAGACAGGCCGACGTGATGCCCTTGCCAAGCGATGACACGACGCCGCCGGTGATGAATACAAATGCTGTCATGCCTTGTTCATGCCGATTCCGGCGGAAACAACAAAGGGCTGGAGCAAAGCACCGCGGTCTCAAGTGCTTTTTTCCAACCCTTTAGGAACGTGCCGCCGTTGGATAAAAGACGGCTTTACACGTTATCAGATCATCTGGGGGTTCACAACGAAACCGCGGCCGGTATCAGTGCAGATCGGGCCGATTTTCCCAGATGACCGCTACGCCCGGCCGGCTGACAGCGTGGTCTGCGAGCCACAGGTCGGCTACCGCGACCAGCCTCCCGTCGACATACAGGAGCGGAATGCGGTCACGCATCCACGGTAACACCCCGGCTTCCTGAAGCAGTTTCTTCAGTGTGCGCGTATGTCGCTGACCTGCGGGTTTTATTTCCTCGCCGCCTGTGCGGTACCGAAGTTCGAGTCCGGACCGGATGAGCGCGTCAGACAACCCTGACTCCGCGTTGTGCCGAAACACGAGAGTCCCAAGGCCCTCGCCCAGTGGGACCCGGTCACCGCTGATCGAAGTCGGCCGTGTCGCGGCCGGTTCCCCGTCTTGTGCGGTCAGAAAATACAGGCGGTCCCGGTATCGCCGTACGCGTGCGCCGGGCCAGGCTACGACCGGCTGAGCGTCCCCACGGGCCGCAATGAGGCTGGACAAGACCTGGTCGAGTTGTGCGGCGCTGGCAGCGGGCAAACCGAGATCGCGCATGACGTAGCGTAGCAGGTTGCGCTGTCGGGGAGCGCTCAGGGACCGCAATGCAAAAATGCTGAGTCTGTCCTTGCTCTCGGCCGTGGCTAGCCGATCAATTCCGGCGAGTTCCTCGAGCAACATCGTCGCCTCGCGCGCATATTCCGCACTTCGGGCAATACGCGCTGCGGAATCCTGCCAGCGCCGCTCGAGCATCGGAAGCACCTCATGACGCAGGTAGTTGCGGTCGAACCGCGTATCCATGTTGCTCTGGTCGCTTACCCACTCGAGTGCGTGCAGGCGCGCGTACTCCCGAAGCGAAGACTTCGGCGTATCGAGCAGCGGCCGGATCAGGTATCCGCCCGCGAACCTGCGCTGCGCGGCGATGCCGGCAAGACCCGAGGGACCGCTGCCACGGAGCAAATTGATGAGCAGCGTCTCCGCCAGGTCATCGCGGTGATGCGCGGTCAGCAGCCAGTCCCCCGATTCGACGAGCTCGCGGAGTGCCGAGTAGCGGGCGTCGCGGGCGGCGGCCTCGGGGCCTCGGCCCGACTCCGTCGCAACAGCAACCCGCAGAGCTGCGAAGTCAAAATCGTGGTGTTTCGCAAACGCCTCGCAATGATCGCGCCAGTGCACAGATTCCGTGTGCAGACCGTGGTCGACATGAATAGCGAGCATCGGCGGGTCCGCAGCCGTGCGACTCGTCGCGAGCGCGTGCAGCAATACGGTCGAATCGAGGCCTCCGCTGAACGCAATTAGGTACCGGCGGGGCGGCTCCAGCCGCTCACCGAAACTGGCGAGCGAATTGCGCAGCATCGTTGCGTCAAAGCTCACGCCTCGTTAAAACGCCCGAAGCCGGCAAGCCGCTGATGACGCGCCTCGAGCAGCTCGTCGAGCGACAGCGCCTCAAGTTCCTCTAGGTTTTTGTGCAGCGCGTTGCGAACCACTTCGGCAGCTTCCTGCGGATTCCGGTGTGCGCCTCCCAGCGGCTCGGCGAGTACCTCGTCGACCAGGCCAAATTCATTGAGGCTGTCCGCCGTTATGCGCATCGCCTCCGCAGCCTCCTCGGCCTTGTCAGCGCTCTTCCAGAGAATCGATGCGCAGCCTTCGGGCGAGATCACGGAATAAATACTGTATTGCAGCATCAGCAGACGATCGGCGACGCCGATCGCCAGAGCCCCTCCCGAGCCACCCTCGCCGATCACGACGCCGATGATTGGCGTTCGCAGCTCCGCCATGAGATGCAGGCACTGCGCTATTGCCTCGCTCTGGCCGCGCTCCTCGGCGCCGATACCCGGATACGCACCGGGCGTGTCGATCAGTGTCACGACGGGCAGCGAGAATTTTTCCGCCAGTCGCATCAATCGCTGTGCCTTTCGATATCCTTCGGGTTTCGGCATGCCATAGTTGCGCCGCACGCGCTCCTTCGTGTCGCGCCCTTTCTGGTGGCCGATAAACATAACCGCCCGCCCGTTGATCCGTCCCAGGCCACCGATGATCGCAGGGTCGTCCGCATACATGCGGTCTCCATGAAGTTCCTGAAAATCCGGAGCGATCACATCGATGTAGTCCATCGTGTAGGGCCGCATCGGATGGCGCGCCACCTGGGCAATCTGCCAGGCACCGAGCTTGGCGAATATGCTCTTGGTGAGCGACTCGCTTTTGCTTTTCAGGCGTGCGACTTCGTCATTGATGTTGATCTCGGAATCGTCGCCCACGAATCGCAGCTCCTCGATCTTGGCTTCGAGTTCGGCGATCGGCTGTTCGAAATCGAGAAACTTCAAGTCCATTGAGTTTGACCTGTGATTTAAGGGGCATTTCGCGCGTTACCTACATGATTTCGCGGCCGGGTGTGTAAAGCAAGCGCACGTTGTTGCTGCCGAGCAGTTCGGTAAGTTTATCCCTGAGTTCGCGGCTCGGTCGCACCGCCCATTCGGGGCCGAGACTCAGACGAGCCGACGCCGCATTTCCGACGTATTGCACGGACACGTCGCAAGTACCTTCGCGGTACGGCAGCAGCAGATCGTGGAGTTTCGTCAGCAACACCTCGCCGTGACCGTTCGGTGCCAGGCTCAGGACCAGGCTCCGCGCCCGGCTTTCAATCACGCGATCGATGTGCACGACTTTCTTGACATTAATCGTCCAGCTGCCGAGAAAATCATCGTATCGCAATGGCCCCGTCACGATGACAATCTCGTCTTTGACGAGAAGGTGTCGAAACTCCTGAAATGCCTCACTGAACAGGCTGGCCTCGAGCCGGCCGCTGTTGTCATCCAGCGTCACACTAACGCGGTTGCCGCGCCTGCGCACATCGACGACGAGACCCGAAACCGTGGCTTCCCGCCGCGACTCCGCATAGTTTCGCTCCCCTCGCGTCATTTGCGGAGGGGGTTCTGCGGCAATGTCTGCGAGTCTGCCATCGACAAAATTCGTCGCATCAGCTTCAACCGCCTCGAATGGATGCCCGGTCAAATACAGGCCGAGCGCCTCCTTTTCGTTACTCAGCAGGATGCGTCGTGGCCATTCTGCGAGCTGCTCGGGCTGCGGTGCGGCCGGCAGCACGGCGGATTCGTCGATACCGAACAAATCATCCTGTCCGGCGGCTGCAGCGCGCGCCTGCTGATTAGCGCTTTGCATTGCGTCCGCGAGCTGATGCATCAGGCTGCGGCGCGACTGGCCGAAATCGTCCATGGCGCCTGCCTTGATCATCGCTTCGAGGGCGCGGCGATTCAGTTTTTCGTGATCCACGCGGCGACAGAATTCCGCAAGGCTCGAAAAAGTTCCATTGGCGTTACGCTCGCTGATGATCGCTGCGACGGCGCCCTGGCCGACGCCCTTGATCGCCCCGAGCCCGTAACTGATCGTCCTGTCGCCGGCAGCACTGAATACATACTCGGATGCATTGACCGACGGCGGTACGATAACGAGTCCCTGCTGGCGACAGTCGTCACGGAGGGTGACGAGACGATCCGTGTTATCGAGATCGGCGCTCATGACCGCGGCCATGAATGCGGCTGGATAATGGGCCTTCAGGTATGCGGTCTGATACGCGAGCACGGCATAGGCCGCGGAATGCGACTTGTTAAACCCGTAGCCAGCGAATTTCTCCATCAGATCGAAGATCCGCGTCGCGGTCTTTTCGGCGACCCCGCGCTCTGTGGCACCGGACACGAAAATCTCACGCTGCTTTGCCATTTCCTCGGGCTTTTTCTTGCCCATGGCGCGTCGCAACAGATCCGCACCACCGAGCGTGTAACCCGCCAGAACCTGCGCAATCTGCATCACCTGTTCCTGATACAGAATGACGCCGTATGTCTCTTCGAGCACCGGTTTCAGGTCAGGATGCAGGTAATCGATGTCGGCTTTATTGACCGCATGCTTGCGCGCGATGAAATCGTCGACCATTCCGGACTGCAGCGGCCCGGGCCGGAACAATGCCACCAACGCTACGAGATCATCGAACTGATCCGGGCGCAGGCGCTTGATCAGATCGCGCATACCCCGCGACTCGAGCTGGAAAACCGCGGCTGTGCGAGTGCTTTGCAGCAGTGCGAACGTTTTCTCGTCTGAGAGCGAAATCTGCTGTATATCGAAACGCGTGGCTGGTTCGAGCGCATTCACAATCTTGACCGCACGATCGATAATCGTCAGCGTCTTGAGACCCAGGAAATCGAACTTCACCAGCCCGATCGCCTCGACGTCGTCCTTATCGAGCTGTGTGATCGTACTCCCGGCGGCTTCGTCGTAATAAAGCGGGGAAAAATCGGTCAGAGGTCCTGGTGCGATGACCACACCGCCAGCGTGTTTCCCGGCGTTGCGCGCCAACCCCTCGAGCGACCTGGCGAGGTCGATGATTCCCGCGACCTCGTCGTCCTTGGAGTACAGGCTCGCCAGCTCTTCCGACTGCTCCAACGCCTTCTCGAGCGTCATGCCGATCTCGAATGGGACGAGCTTCGCGATCCGATCAACGAATCCGTACGGATGACCGAGAACACGCCCGGTATCGCGAATCACGGCGCGCGCCGCCATTGTTCCGAAAGTAATGATCTGGGCGACACGATCCCGGCCGAAGCGCTCGGCCACATAGTCGATGACGCGATCACGACCTTCCATGCAAAAGTCGATATCGAAGTCCGGCATCGATACCC
>JBFHXQ010000172.1:0-6793 GCA_041598895.1 Woeseiaceae bacterium
CCGCAATCTCAACATGTGCTACATCATCGAGAACAACGGCGTATACGGCCTGACGAAGGGACAATTCTCGGCTTCGGCCGACATTGGCAGCAAGCCGAAGAAAGGACTTCCGAATCAGCAGGAGCCCATTGATCCCGTCAGTACGGCACTGAGCCTTGGTGCGACCTATATCGCGCGCAGTTTTTCCGGTGACAAGGCGCAGCTCGTTCCTCTCATCCAGGGTGCGTTGATGCATGACGGATTTGCGCTCGTCGACGTGATCAGCCCGTGCGTCACGTTCAACGATCACGAGGGATCGACGAAGAGCTATGCGCACACGCGCCGGTTCTACCATCACGTCGTCGATGCCGATTTCGTTCCGCCCGCCGAGGACATCAAGGCAGCGTACGATGAGGGTGAGGCGATGCCGATCGAGTTGCACGATGGCAGCAAAATTGTTTTGCGCAAAATAAATGCCGATTACGATCCGACGAGTCGCGCCAGAGCGTTCAAGTTTTTGCGCGACCATTTCAACGCGGGTGAAATCACCACCGGTCTTCTGTACATCGACGAATCGCGCAAGGAGATGCACGATCTCATGGGTAACGTCGACACGCCGCTTGCGCATCTAGCGCTGGATACGCTGCATCCCGGAGGCGACGAGCTCCGAAAGATTCTCGACCGCTACCGATAGGCATGGCAAACCGCTGCCTTCGCGGAATCGGTGTGCGCAGCCATTGATCCCAGATTCGCTGACGCCAGGGAGCTAGGCCCGTGTCGGGATTGCCTGCCGCCACGCCGGGAATCCGCACGCGCCTCTGTCTCGGCTCCCCGGCGCTCCCTGACCGCCCGGAAAAAAGGTGTCTCATCACGCCCCTCGTAAAAAATTATTGTATTCAGAGACTTGCAAGGCTGAAACCAAAATGCGTGCGGGAATCATCTACAGAATAACAGCCGCGCGTGCGGCATTAATCACGGGGTACGTGCAATGGACGAAATTTTTGTTCCGATCACCATGTTTGCCGGGCTTACAATCGTACTAAGCCTGTATTTCTGGTTCCGATACCGTGCAAGAAACGACATGCAGGTGACGATTCGCACCGCGCTCGACAAGGGCATGGAGCTTAGCCCCGAAGTGATCGATCGCCTCGGACACCCGCAGGCGCCGAAAAACAAGGATTTGAGGCTGGCACTGATTTGGCTGGCGCTGGGTATCGCGCTGGTTCTCTGCGGATTTGCGATCGGCGAGCCCGACGCGCTGCGCGGCATCCTCGCCGGCGCCGCGTTTCCGTTCTGCATCGGCATCGCCTATCTCATCATGTGGCAATTCACGGAACGAGACTGATCACGCTGTCGACAACTACACCGGAACCGCCCGACCATGCGCTTGTCGCCCGGGTCGTCGCGGCGAACGATGCGCTCGCTTTCGGCGAACTCGTCCGGCGGCATCAGTCTCGCGTGCGCAATTTCCTTCGCCACCTGAGCGGCGACCACGCAACGGCCGACGATTTGGCCCAGGACACGTTCTTGCACGCGTGGGACAAACTCAGCACATACTCGGCGCGCGGTTCGTTCATCGGCTGGCTCCTGCGCGTGGCCTACACGACGTTTCTGCAGTCACGACGGAGAGCCAAGCGTTACGCGCAGATACTCCGCGCTGCCGGCGATGATGCGCATGCTGCGTCGCAGGGCTACACTCGCAGCGACGATGAGGCGCCGGATCTCGATCGGCTGCTCGCGGCGCTGACGGAGGAAGAGCAAGCGATTTTCATAATGGCGTACGCTTGCGGGCTGTCGCATCGCGAAATCGGCAGCGCAATGCTGATGCCGATCGGAACCGTAAAATCGGTGATTTATCGTGGTAAGCAAAAAATCAGGACACAATTTGACATCAAAGATCATCAACATGGCTGACCGGGAACGGAGCGCCGCGGATCGCAGGCTCGAGGCGTTATTCGAATCCGCGCCAATTGCGGATGACGGATTCACGGATCGCGTGCTGCGCCGCGTGCGGCGACGCATCTGGGTGCGGAGGCTGGTTCTGCCGGTCGCCGCGGCGATAGGCGGCGCGCTGGCATACGAGCCGGCTATGGCCCTGCTCCGGTTCATTTCCAGACTCGAAGTTGGTATTCCTCAGGAGCTTCGGACGATGCCGGTTTCACTGCTTTCATCGGCGACGATTGCCGCACTCTCAGTCGTGCTGCTGCTCGCAGTGGCACTGGCACTGCGTATGCTCGACGAGTTCTGATCGATCCAAGAACCGGGTACCCGCGCATAACGAGACGAACGTCGTTGTCACTTCGCCCATGCTGGTTTACATTGCCGGCATGACGCTAAAGGAACAGGTCGAGAATCTGCTGCCGAACTGGGAACGCTGGTATCCAAGCCTGTTCGATGCGGCCAGTGATCTCGGCCTGATCAAGGCTCAGGTCTGCGACCCGAATTCATTGCTGTTGACGCGTCGCCATCACAAGATACGTCAGCGTGCGGAGGACGCACATCGCGAGCAGTGGGGTGGAAACGCGCAGGACTGAACGCGCGGATTGCTCACGCTGCAGGGACACACCAGGAGCAGTCGATTGAGCCGTAAATCGTCCGGTACCGCCAGCGTTTTGAATCCCGCGGCGGGCGTTGCCTCGATCGATGTTGCAGAGGTGCGCGCGCAATTTCCGGCCCTGTCGGCGCTTGACGACGACAGGTCGCGAGTCTACTTCGATAATCCTGCCGGCACGCAGGTCCCAGCCCGCGTCGCAGATCGCGTTCGCGAATGCCTGTTGCATCGCAACGCCAACCTCGGAGGCGCGTTTCGAACGTCGGCCCTTGCGGACGCCGTAGTCGCCGATGCGCGGCAGGCCTGCGCAGACCTGCTGAACGCACCGTCGCCGGACGAAATCACGTTCGGACAGAATATGACGACGCTGACGCTGCACGTCTCGCGCTCGCTGGGTAACGAGCTCGAGCGTGGTGACGAGATCGTGGTCACGCGAATGGATCACGATGCAAACGTGTATCCATGGGTGCTGCTCGCGCGCGATCTGGGCCTCGAAATCCGCTGGCTGCCGTTCGACACGTCCTCCTATGAGTTCGACCTCACGCACGTCGACGACGTGTTGACGGAACGAACACGCCTGCTCTGCGTCGGCGCGGCGAGCAACCTTACCGGAACGATAAATAACGTCGCGGAAATTTGCCGTAAAGCACGCGCAGCCGGCGCGTGGACGTATATCGATGCTGTCCAGTCGGTACCGCATGTTGCTACCGATGTGCAGCTATTGGGCTGCGATTTTCTCGTCTGCTCGGCTTACAAGTTCTTCGGGCCGCACCAGGGGGTTCTCTGGGGCAGGCGAGACGTCCTCGAGCGCCTCGAGCCGTACAAGGTTCGTCCGGCGCCCGACGAGCTGCCGTGGCGTTTTGAAACGGGAACGCCGAGCATCGAGGCTATCGCCGGCGTTGCGGAAGCGGTCGATTATCTGGCGTCGATTGGTGCCGGGCCAGGTTCGGACATTCAGGATTCGCGCCGTCGGCGGCTGGAGGCGTCGTTCACTCGCATACGTCGTCACGAAGCGAATCTGGCGGACAGGCTGGTTGCCGGGCTGCAGTCGATTCCGGGCGTCACCGTGCACGGGATAACGTTGCCGGAGGCGATGCATCGGCGGGTGCCCACGGTTGCGTTTTCACACGAGCGGATGCCTCCACACGCTATCGCAAAAGCGCTGGCGGAGCACAACGTGTTCGTCTGGAGCGGCCACAACTATGCGCTCGAGGCAGCTCGCTTGCTCGGTATACTCGAATCCGGGACCGCCGTTCGTATAGGCGCGGTGCACTACAACACGGCGGAGGAAATCGATCTGACGCTGAACGTGCTGGAGTCCATTCTGGGCCGAGCGTAGGCGGATTTCCGTGCCGGGCAGGAAGTCCGCTGCTCCAGCGTGCATCACCTATACTGTGCCTACCGGACGCGGAGCCGGTCATTGAAACTGCTCTGAGGAACAAAAAGATGAACAAATCCCTGACGCGCATGGCAGTCGGTTACGTCGCGCGATTCGCGCGAAGATTTGATAACGGGTAGCTGCGTGCCGGCGTGTCGCGTGCACCGGTCGGTGGATTCTCCGTTCGTAAACAGGAAAGGCCGCGAATTCGCGGCCTTTCGTGAGATTCGTATCTGGAATTCGGGGTTAGTGAATGGGGGAAGGCAGCTCCATCATCCAAACAAGACCCCAGATTCTTCCGGATACCGCTGAAATCTCACTAGACATGGATCACCTCCTTTCAAGTGGTTGGCCCAGCGTCAGTATGTCTGCTTGACGCTAGAAATCCAAGGCTCGAGTTCACAAAATTATGTCACAAGCGAGTGATTCGGGAGCCGGTGTCGTCCCGGGGGCGAAGAACTTAGGCGCTTTACCGACAGATGGCGTCGCCGAGCCTGTGACAGGGCCGGAACGGATTATCGCCATCGACGTGCTGCGGGGTGTCGCAATACTCGGCATCCTGATCATGAACATCTATGCATTTTCGATGCCCTTTGCTGCGTACATGAATCCTTTGCTCATGGGCGGAACCGAGCCTCATAACCTGGCTACCTGGTTCGGTACGCACGTCGTCTTCGACCAGAAATTCCTCAGCATTTTTGCGATGTTGTTTGGCGCCGGCATCGTGCTGATGCACGAAAGGGCCGCAGCAAACGGAGTGCGCTTTGCTCCGATCTATTTTCGCCGGACGCTGTGGCTTTTGGTGATCGGGCTGATCCACGGCTACCTCATTTGGTTCGGGGACATCCTCGCCCATTATGCGTTGATGGGTGCGCTCGTATTTTTCCTGCGCAAACTGTCGCCCGGGCTGCTCGTCATCATCGCTTGTTGCTTGTTGCCGATCGGCAACCTGGTCATGTTTGCCGGGGCAGCCAGTATTGAATCGACGCGGGCAGAGGTCGCGGAAATCCAGGAACGGCGGCTGGGCGGAGAATCGCTGACGTCCGAGCAGGAAGCGCTGCTGGAGCGATGGGACGCGATGACCCGCATGATTGCACCTGATGACGAGGACCTGCGTAAGGATGTCGAGGCATATACCGGTAGCTACCTGGATATCGTCCTATACAGAGCGCCGGGCTATACGCTCATGCTTGCACAGGGAACGGTTGGTTTCGTTCTCTGGCGCGTTGCGCCGCTGATGCTGCTAGGCATGGCACTGATGAAAGTCGGCGTGCTTTCCGGGGAGCGCTCCAGCGCGTTTTATCGCAATCTGATGCTGGGCGGATATCTGGCCGGACTGCCGCTTACGGTATTCAGCGCGGTGAACCTCGCTGCGCACGGCTTTGACGGTTCCTACGCATTCAGGGTCGGCCTTATACCGAATTACTACGGCAGCATTCTCGTTGCGCACGGGCACGTGGGCCTGGTCCTTTGGTTGGTCCGGACCGGTAAAATCCAGTGGCTAATGCAGCGATTCGCTGCTGCAGGACGAATGGCGCTTACCAATTACCTGATGCATTCACTGGTCATGACGACGATATTCTATGGCTACGGGTTCGGGCTTTACGGACAGGTTTCGCGGCTCGCGCAAATGGGTTTCGTCGTTGCCATGCTCGCGTTGCAGCTCACAATCAGTCCCTGGTGGCTGTCACGGTACCGCTTCGGCCCGGCCGAGTGGTTATGGCGGTCGCTCACCTATGCACGGCGGCAGCCGATGCGCCTGCCGCAGCGTGCGCGTTGACCACCTCCCGTAACGACGACCGAATCCGGCACGAGGATGGACATGCAGTTTTTGGCGGCGGAAACACGGGAAATCCTGCCGCAGCACGGATATCATCCGTCGTAGCTCTTTATTTTGGTCCTTGCTCTGTATACTCTGGTAGTCCCGCTAGCCGGCCAATCGCATCGCAATAACGATAATCTAGAGTGAGGATACGATGGAGATTGCACAACTCAAAAACGTGTTGAATGTATTCCGCGGCTCGGAAAACACCGAGACAAAACAACACGATTTGTTCAAAGAGGTTCTGCTGATGACGCTGGCTCGCGCGGCCAGCGCAGACATAAATATTCAGAACGTAGAAGTCGATCGCATTCGCGATATTCTCAAGAAACACACGGGCGAGGAATTTACCGCCGCCGACGTTCGGGTTGCTGCTCGCGAGGAATTGTATGCCGAAGCGACGCTCAAAAAGTACCTGAGCCACGTATGGCGCAAGATGCGCAGGCAGGATCGAGTCGCGACGGTTCATGCTCTGGCGGACGTCTTTCGGAGCGACAGGTCGGTCAGCGTGCTGGAAGTGGATTTTTTCAACGGCGTTGCCGAGGCGCTGCACGTTACTCCGGCCGAAATTGCCGGCCTGACCGCCGGCGACGTCGAATAGCCGATATCTAATCAGCCGGTTCCGCACTAAGTCGCGCTGTCTGCGCGCGATTCGGGTCGTGGCGCGTCATGCGCCGACACATCGTGACCTCCCCCGCAGCTCTAGAGCGAACGGCCGCTTCTATGTAAACGGCAGCTGAACGCATGTCGACTTTTTGATTCAGCTTCGATTCAGTGATGTACGTGTCTAATACATCCACGACGCTCTGCTGTGCGCCGTGAGGATGGAGACATGAACAGGATCCGGTGGAACCCGGGAAAAAATTCGGATTTGCTGATTGCCGTACTCGGCCTGCTGTTTGCTTTGGCTGCCGTCACCAACGCTCTGGCTCAGGAATCTGAGGATTCCGGCGAGCGGCGAAGTACCTGGACGGAGTACTCGCTGGCCGAGGGTGACCAGGACAAGGCGCCGGCGGTCAGAGAGCGGAATTTCGCACCACTCGTTACCGACGGCTCGCGGTCC
>JBFHXQ010000173.1:0-6776 GCA_041598895.1 Woeseiaceae bacterium
ACGGCCCTGAATTTCCTGCAAGCGCTCTCGGCAACCGCAACTGCAACGGCGCACTACGTTGCCGCGATCGAGGGCACGACGGCAAGTATCCTGGATACGCGCAAGACGATTCCGGGACTCCGGCATGCGCAGAAATATGCGGTCCGCTGCGGCGGCGGTGAAAATCACCGCATCGGCCTGCACGACGCAATTCTCATCAAGGAAAATCACATCAAGGCAGCCGGGAGCATAGCCGCCGCGTTGCAGCGCGCCCGGGTGCTGCATCCGGACGTACCTATCCAGGTCGAGGTGGAAACGCTGGGCGAGCTGGACGAGGCGGTGACCGCAGGTGCAACGCTACTGCTCCTCGACAATTTCTCCGACGACGACATGCGTGAAGCCGTGGCTCGCTGCAAGCGCCGTGAGCGCGCCGGGATTCGACTCGAGGCATCCGGCAATGTCACGCTGGCCACGATCCGCGAGATTGCGGAGACCGGCGTGCACCGGATTTCCGTGGGCGCGCTGACCAAAAATGTCGCCGCTATCGATCTGTCGATGCTGTTCCGGATCGACTGACCGGACTGCCGCGTCAGGCTACGGCGCGAGTCACGCGCTTCGGTTCGGCCACGCCGAATCCCTGAGCATAGTCGACGCCCATACCGCGCAACATCGTGATGATCTCCTCGTTTTCGGCAAACTCCGCGATCGTCTGTTTACCCGTGAGGTGCCCGATTTCGTTGATGGAGCGCACCATCTCCCGATCAATCGGGTCATGCAGGATTTCCTTGACGAAGCTGCCGTCGATTTTCAGATAATCCACCGGGAAGTGCTTGAGATATCCGAAGGACGATAAGCCAGTGCCGAAATCATCCAGTGCAAATTTGCAGCCGAGATCCTTGAGCGCGTTGATGAAACGGTTCGCCTGCGAATAACTCGCAATCGCCGCCGTCTCGGTAATTTCGAAACACACTTTCGTGGCGTCGAGACCGCTCATCTGAAACTGATCGATGACGAAGGGAAGAAACTTTTCGTCACCGAGACTCTGGCCCGACAGGTTGATCGAGCACAGCGCGAGCCGCTCGCGCTCATCCGCCTCCGAGACGAGCCAGCGAAACGCGCTGCGAATGACCCAGCGATCGATGTTCGGCGTAATGCTGTAGCGCTCCGCGGCTTCAATGAACAAACCCGGTGAAATTACGCCGCCGTTTTCGTCACGCATGCGTAACAGGATCTCGTAATGCGCGCCGTCCTCCGACGACTGCAGCGGCTGAATAGTCTGGCGAAACAGCTCGAACCGGCCTTCCTCCAGCGCATTGTTGATACGCGCCGCCCACTGCATTTCCCGACGCCGACGCATTAGATCGATGTCGTTTTCCTGGAAGCTGTGAATGCGATTGCGGCCAGCCTCTTTCGCCGCGGCACAGGCGCTATCTGCAGCGCTCAGCAAAGAGGCTACATCGTCGTTATCGGCAGTGATCGGAACAACTCCAATGCTGACGCCGAGGCGAAAACTGCGGTCATCCCATTTGAACTTGTACTCGGAAACGGTTTTGCGCAGCGATTCGGCTGACTGCATCGCTTCATCGAGCGTGCAGCTCTCGAGCAGCACGCCGAACTCGTCACCGCCCAGCCGCGCCAGCGTATCCCGCCAGCGAATTTTTGACTTCAAAAGCGGCCCGAGCTGACTCAGCAGCGCATCGCCGGCGTTGTGTCCGCAGGAATCATTGACGATCTTGAACTGATCCAGGTCGAGGTAGCAAAGCGCATAGGAGGTTTCGCGTGCCCGCGCACTCTTCAGTGCCCGTTCGAGGCGGTTCTCGAATTCGCGACGATTGACGAGCCCGGTCAGGATGTCGTGGCTGGCGTGATAGCTCAGCCGCCGGTTCAGCTCTCGCGATTCACTGACGTCGTGAAACACGAGGACGCCGCCGGTCACGTTGCCTTTGCCGTCGCGGATCGGCGATGCCGTGCTTTCGATATACAGCTCGTTACCGTCGCGACGAATCAGCAGAGTCGGGCGCACAGACTTGATCGACCGATCGCGGCGTATCGCCACCGCCAGCGGGTTTTCGAGCGGCTCGCAGGTTTCCTCGTGAAAACCGCGAAACACTTCGTCGATTGGCCGCCCGCTGGCATCGTCGACTTTCCAGCCGGACAGCTCCTCGGCGACAGGATTGACGTATTCCACGTTGCAGTTCGCGTCCGTGGTTATCACACCGTCCCCGATAGACTGCAGCGTGATTTGGGCGCTTTCCTTTTCCCGAAACAGCGCCTCTTCGTAGAGCTTGCTTTCGGTAATGTCGACCTCGACGCCCAGGAGCCGCAACAAGCGGCCGTTATCGTCAACGATCGCCTTGGCACGACTTCGCATCCAGCGCCATTCACCGTTTTGATGCTTCATTCGATGCACGGACTCGAAAATCGGCGACTCACCGGCAATATGACCACGCATCTTCGACTGAACGCGAGCCATGTCGTCCGGATGGACGAGCTGATACCAGTCGATCAGCAGGTCCTCCTCTTCCGCGGGATATCCGAGCATCGATCTCCAGCGACGTGACAGGTTGATGCGTTTTGTGTCGCCGTCGAAGTCCCAGATGCCGTCGTTCGCTGTCAGCGCAATGAGCTCATTGCGTTCGCGAAGCTCGTCCAGGATCTGCCGATCCTGCAGCCGTTCCATACCGGAAGCCAGCGAAGCGCCGATCAATTTGATCAGCAAATGCAGATTCGTGTCCCACTCGACGACGGGCTGCTCGTTGACGAATGCCAGCATACCGGCAAGTTCCCCATGGACCGCGAAACCCGTCACCAGCATCGATCCGATGCGGAGGTCTGACAGGCGTCGACAGGCACCGCTGGCCGGGGATTCCGTATCGCTCGTATCACGAAGCTCGATCACTTTCAGATGATCGAGACGATGCAATAGCCAGTCCCACTCGCCGACGGCGTCGCCGCTAATGACTTCGGGGCTGCAGGGCACAAACCCGGAGGTCGCGGTAAACACGTCGTCCAGGCTTTCGCGATCTGCGCCAATTAGCGCAATAAACGCTGCGTCAGAGCCGGCCGCATCCGCGATCTCGTCGATCGACCGCGTGAGATCCTGCCGCCAGGATGCGAAATCGAGGTTCTGTACGTCGACGACGATTTTGGTTTGCAGCGCATCCACCGCGCCGCGGGTGCGCTCGCCGACGCGCGGCCGCGCGCGGCGGATCCCCGTGAAGTCGTTCTCGTCCGGCGGCTTGGGCGACGAATCGCCAGGTGCCTTATCCGCTGAATTGCTCAATTTGACGATATCTCGCGCGTCGTCCGGCCGACTGCGTACGCATTTTGACATGTCAGACGAAGAAAACAAGATAAGTTAATGTCTTTTTTACGTTTCTTCCCAAGCCGACGTGCACGAGCCGTGGCGCCTTCAGGCGTTTCGCCGGCGGATCGTCAACCGAAAGCCGCGGACCGCGTTGAAACCCTGAAACCCATCGCGAAACCAAGGAGAGCATCATGACGATCGCGACACACCGCCTGGCTGGCGGCGCCGATACAGGGACGTTTTTCGGCCGGGCAATCCTGCTACTCAGCGTGCTGATTCTCGCCGCCTGCGGCGGCGGGACGAACGGCACGACCACCCCTACCCCCACCGCCGGCTGTGATCCGGACGATCCTTCGACCGTCGATGAATGCGGTACGTTGTTGATCGGTCTGACCGACGACGACGGTGACTTTCTGAACTATACCCTCGACGTCGTTTCTCTGACGCTCGAAACCGCAAACGGTCGCGTCGTCGAGACCCTGCCACTCAAAACGCGCATCGACTTTACCGATTACGTCGATCTCACAGAGCTCGTTACGACATCGACGATTCCGCCCGGTACCTACGTGTCCGGAAAAATTCGTTTCGATTACGCGGACGCGGAGATTCACGTCGAGGCCGATGGCACCGCCAAAGAGGCCGTTGTGACTGACCCGGATGGTATACCGCTTAGCGAAACCGAACTCAAGATCGTCCTGCCGGACCGGGATCAGCTCGTGATCCGTCGGGGTCGCGCGGCGTTCCTGCAGCTCGATTTCGACCTTGCTGCATCCCACCAGGTCGATGTGGTGGCGACGCCGGCAACGGCAGTGTCCGAACCATTCATCGTGGCCGAGGTGCACCCCGTCGACGAGAAAGATATTCGCGTTCGCGGGCCGCTCGTCGATGTACTCGAGGATGAAATGACGTACATCGTCGCGATTCGGCCGTTCCGCGATCGCCATGGCGATTTCGGGCGCGTCAGAGTACACGTAACGGACGAGACGGAGTTCGAGGTCAACGAGGACGTGTTCTTCGGTGTCGAGGGATTGCGCGCGCTGGCGGCCTCGGGACCGGGCACGCCGACCATTGCAGCCGGTACGCTGCATACGACCGACCGGACGTTTACGGCCTCGATCGTGCTGGCCGGCTCCAGCGTCCCCGGTATCGATCGCGACGCCGTGGCAGGCAACGTGATAAAACGCGACGGTAATTTCCTGACCATTCGCGGCGCGACCATTGTGCCGTCGGATCGTCGGGCACACTTCCACGACGACGTCGTCGTCGAGATTGGCCCCAACACGAAAGTGTTCAAGGACCATCATCGTGATCAGCAGGTCGGCATCGAGGCCATTTCGATTGGCCAACGTGTCACGATTCGTGGCAATCAGCCTTCGCCGACGACCGATGCGTCAGCTCCGCAGGTATTGTTCGACGCGACGGAAGGATCCGTGCGCATGCACGTCACCCATCTGCTCGGAACGGTCAAGACCGTGCTCCCCGAGCAAACGGACGTCGTGCTGCACGCATTCGACCGGCGCCGGGTTCGCATCTTCAATTTCAACGGCACCGGCCCGACTGAAGCCGATAATGCCGATCCGGAAAATTATGAAATTGCCACCGGAAATCTCGCGATTGCCGATTTCGCGGAGGGCAAGCCGATCGTCGCATACGGATTTCCGACCGCATTCGGTTCCGCGCCGCCGGATTTCCGGGGCCGAACGGTCATCGACTACACCGATGTGCGCAGCAGTTTGGGCGTCGGCTGGGGCGCCGATGGCGCGATTGCACCCTTCCTGTCTATGAATGTGGACGGTCTGCTGCTCGATAACGGCAATGACGCTATCGACGAGCGGCATCACGTCAAGCACGGTCCGATATTAATCGACCTGACGTCGCTCGCCGAGGATACGCTGATCGTGCCACGCGAATCCGGTCGCATGCTGTTCGTCATCAAGACAGGCGACAGTCTGCGGCAGTACTCGGACTTTGCCGACTTCGTTGCCGACCTGTCATTGAGCCTGGACGGGTCGACGACTGCGCGGTCGATGTACGTCCGCGGCAAGTACGACGTCGACGGGAACGTGTTCACCGCGTACAAGATAGGTGTCTATCTTCTGGAGCCTTGATCAGCGACTCCCCGCTCGCCCCGCATCGCACGGTGCGGGGCTTTTTTTTGCGCTAAGCGTCACATCCGGAAAATGCAAAATCGGTAGACTCTGGCGGCAACGCCTGCCCTGGCATCGACACACACGGGGACCGTCATGCGATACAGACATATCGTGCACGCGCTGGCGATGCTGTCCACCTGCTCATCCGAAGTCGCAGCAGAGCAGCTGCTTCGTGCCGGGTCCGCGGATGATCTTGTGGCAAAACGCGTGGCCGTATCGGCACCGTTGCGTCGGCTGCAGGCTTCGGAGATCGCCGATCGATCGGTACGCACCGGAGACGAAGCCACGCAGGGGCTCCGCGACATCGCGCTCGCAAGCTTTGCGGAACAGCGCGAGTTTGCGGAACGCATGAACAAGGCGGACCTGATCAACGCGAATGCGATCGTCGCTCTGCCCGAAGTCGAGGACGAAGTGCTGGAGTTCGACGACGCGTTCGTCGTACGCCGTGCAACCAAAGTGATCGTCAGGGATCCGAAGCGCGTCGCGCGAGAATCCGAATTATTCCGTACGTATCTGGCTGCACCGGCCCGCGAAGCAAGGCTGCGTGCTTCCGCTCTTTCGTCCGAAGAACGTGCCGGACTGCAGGCATTCATGCAGAGTGGGCTCGCTGCGCTGCACCCGCAGGATCCGCTTCGCGATGCGGCAGCGGCGGGAGAGGATGCAGTGCTCGACGCAATCATCGCCGGCAAGGGCACACTCGTCATCGAAGACACGCTCATCGTTCCCAAGGCGGCAGGTGTAGATCCCGGCGGTCACGTCGTCATTCCTACGATACGCAACGGCGTGCTGGATCTGGCTCGGCCGGAACCCGTGCGGCTATTGCCGCTGCGGGCCGTGCTACCGGACAGCGAGCCACCCGACCTTAAGCTTCCTGGAGTCCAGTCCATCCCGGCAAAGCCGTCCGTGCCACCGTCGAGGGCGTCGCAGAAGCCGACGGCAAAAGCCTCGGGTACGCACACGCTTACGGCAGAATTCTTGCTGGGGATGACGCGCGCCTCGAATTTTCAGTGGGAGCGAAAATGGACGTTTCCGTCCGGCTACTTTCGCCTTACCGTTGGCGCAGGCTACGCGGTGGGCTACCGGATTCCGCTGCTCGCGACGGCGCGTGTTGGACCGACGACAGGTTACATTCGCGACTATGCGGACAAGAAAGTCACCATCGGTGCCGCGGCGACTGTAAAAACTCTCGACGCGCCTGCTGATTTTTACAAGCGGGCCGGGCTTGCCGGAGAGCACGCCCAGGCGGGTCGGGAACTTCTGCTCGAGGCCAACGTCGGCTGGGGTTACAAGTTCCGGGCGCTGTGGAAGGACATACTCCATCGACCTTACACCGCAATCGG
>JBFHXQ010000174.1:0-6664 GCA_041598895.1 Woeseiaceae bacterium
ATTGCAGTTGCTGCTGGCTTCGGTAGCATTCGGCGCTTCAACGATGCGTTCCGTAAAAGTTACGGCCGCTCGGCGCGGGAGCTTCGCCGCGAATTCTCAATGCCGGATGCACTTGACGACGTGCTGCGCGTGAATCTCGCGTATCGCACGCCGTTCGACTGGCGGGGGCTGCTCCGGTTCTTCAACGGGCGCGCGACGCCGGGTGTCGAGCACGTCGCCGGCGACACGTACCTGCGCACCGTCGATTTTGACGGCAGAGCCTGCGTTATCGAATGCACGCACGACGAGCACAAAGCAAGCGTCGTGATGAAGCTGCACAGTGCGTCGACCGACGCGCTGCTGCAGCTCGTGCAGCGCGCCCGGGACCTGCTGGACCTGGATGCACCGGTCGACGAGATCGATGTGACGCTTCGCTCGGATCCGCTCCTCGCGCCGCTTGCGAAAACGCATCCGGGTATGCGCGTGCCGGGTGCCTGGGACGGCTTCGAGATCACGATCCGCGCGATACTCGGGCAGCAGGTATCCGTGCAAGCGGCGCGTACGATTGCGGGGCGGATCGTCGATCGCTACGGCGAGCGAGCCGAGCTGCCGGAATCGTTCCGCGGCTCGCCGCACGCAGACAGGCTAGGCCGGCTGTTTCCGACGCCGGAGCGGCTGATGCGGGCGCGGCTTAACAACATCGGAATTCCGACGTCGCGCGCCGCAACGATTCGCGGCATCGCAGCTGCTGTGGCACAGGGTGACGTTGGCTTCGATCCGGCACAGGACATTGACGCATTCAGGCAGCGACTCGTCCGGATTCGCGGGATCGGCGACTGGACCGCGCAATACGTTGCGATGCGGGCACTCAAGGATCCGGACGCGTTTCCGGCGTCCGACCTGGGGGTCTTGAAAGCGCTCGCGGCCGACAACGCCGGCCGCCCGAGCGCACGGGATGCTCTGGTGCGGGCCGAAACCTGGCGGCCCTGGCGCGCATACGCGACACTATTATTGTGGAGCTCCCTGGCGGGCTCCGGAGGGTGAATCATGTATTACTGCTATCTGACGACGCCAATCGGTGACCTGCTGCTTGCCGGAGACGAAGACGCGCTGACGATGATCGGTTTTCCGAAAGGCTCGATGCGTCGCGATCCAGAGCCCGACTGGATCTATAACGAAAAGCCGTTTGCGGCCGTTCGGAAACAGCTGCTGGAATACTTTGCGGGAACACGCCAGGATTTCGATGTCCGGTTGAAGATGAGCGGCACCGCGTTCCAGGTGCGCGTGCTCGAAGAGTTGCAAAAAATCCCCTACGGAGAGACGACGTCGTATCGTGACATCGCCGAACGCATCGGCAATCCGAAAGCGGTGCGCGCGGTCGGCGCGGCGAACGGGCGCAACCCGATTCCGATCATCATTCCGTGCCACCGCGTCATCGGCAGCGGTGGCGACCTGACCGGTTTCGGTGGCGGCCTCGACACGAAGGAGGCGCTGCTGCGCCTGGAAGCGGAGCACAGCCGGTTCCCGAATGTCGTGTGAGCCGTGCCGAGGGACACTCCGGAATCGAAATGTCCCCGGCTGCTAGAGAACCCTGCCCTGCATCGTCCTGACGACGGCCGACGGCTCGACGCCGTCGATGAGTCTGTCGTCGGACTCGAGCGTCGTGAGCCGCGACTCGAGCGGCAGGACGCCGGCCCAGACCGGGATTGCATAGTCCTCGTCCTCGTCCTCCGGCAGGCCGGCCGATACTTTCGCCGATGCGCTCTCGATCGAAAACGCGATCACGCCGGTCATGCGAACCTCCTTGTCGAGCGGTGCGCGTAACTCGTTCCAGCGGCCCGGCATCGTGTGTTCGCTGATGCAGCGCAGCGCACGAAGTTTCGCCTCGTTGCCCTCGATGAGTTCGGCTGTGCCGAATGTCGTGACGGACCGGTAGTTCAATGACGAATTGAACGCCGAGCGGGCGAACACCAGGCCATCGATGAGCGTCACGTTGACACAGACGCGGTCGCTTTGCTCGAGGAGGCGAATGACGCGCGCTTTACGTGCGCCGTGAAGATACAGCGTATCGCCGTCGCGCCCGAAGATCATTGGCACGACGACCGGCGCCTCACGTTGCACGAAGCCGACGTGGGCGACGAGGCCACGATCCAGAATCGTGTGCACGGTGTGACGATCATAGGCGGCTTTCTCGCGCAGCTGGCGCACCCGGTTGTCGGGGCCGATCTCGTAGTCTTGGGCCATAGTCAGTCCCTTATTGCAGGAAACGCGGCGCCAGCGTCAGCGCAGCGATCGATACGAGGACGATACCGATGAGATTGAGCGCGATACCCGCGCGCACCATTTTCGGTATCGTCAGAAGCCCGGAACCGAAGACGATCGCGTTCGGCGGTGTTGCAACCGGAAGCATGAACGCGCAGCTCGCGGCCAGCGTCACCGGCACTGTAAGAACGATCGGGTCGATACCGGATTCCAGTGCGATAGCGCCGACGACTGGCAGAAACGTCGCGGTCGTCGCAATGTTGCTCGTCAGCTCGGTCAAAAAAATGATCATCGCTGCGACGATGATGACCAGCACCGGAACCGGAAGCGTGCCAATCGTTTGCAGATTCGTGCCGAGCCACTCCGCGAGACCGGTTCGCGACACGGCACCGGCCAGCGTGAGGCCGCCGCCGAACAGGATGAGTACGCTCCAGGGCAGTTTTTCCGCATCCTGCCAGCGCATGAGCAGCGGGTCGCGGTCGTCACCGCTCGGAATCAGAAACAGCGCGATCGCGCCCGCCATGGCGATGCCGGAATCGTCGAGCCCGTCCAACCCCGGAAGCTTCGAGAGCAACGGCCGCGTGATCCAGGCGAGCGCCATGAGCACGAACACAAAAGCAACGCGCTTCTCCGGGACGGTGATGCGACCCATCGCGTCCATCATGCGCTTCAGTTCCGCGCGGCCTTCGCCAGAGGTATGGAAATCCACCCGGAACACGACGCGGGTCAACGCGAGCCAGGCGAGCGGCAGCATGCACAGGCTGAGCGGCAGACCGACGATTACCCATCTCGCAAAGTCGATCTCGGTGCCGTAATTCTGCTGCATAAACGCGGCGAGCATTGCGTTCGGCGCGGTACCTACGAGCGTGGCCAGGCCGCCGATCGTTGCTGCGTAAGCGACGCCCAATAAAAGCGCGTACTGAAACGCCTCTTTCGCCTGCTGGTCGAGCTCGCTCGATGATTTGTGGATTACGGTGATGATCGACACCGCGATCGGCAGAAGCATCATCGTCGTCGACGTGTTCATCACCCACATACTCAAAAGCGCGCTCGCGAGCATGAAGCCGCCGACGAGTGACCGGCCGTTGCCTCCCGCAACCTGCAGTACGTTGAGCGCGATACGTCGGTGCAGGTCCCAGCGCTGCATCGCGAGCGCGACGATGAAGCCGCCGAGGAACAGATAAATGACCTTATTCGCGTACGGCGCGGCGGTATCCTGAATGTTCGCGATACCGAGCAATGGAAAGCCGACCAGCGGCAGCAACGCGGTGACAGCGATCGGCACGGCTTCGGTGGCCCACCAGACCGCCATCAGCACTCCGAACGCCGCGGTCGTCCAGCCGGCCGGCGACAAAGCGTCCGGCCGGTCGAGGAGCAGCATGACCCCTGCCAGCGACGGGCCCAGAAACAGGCCGACGAGCTGGTGCCGCGAGCGGCCGGTTACGAAATGCGTTGGCGCCATGTGCCTGTCACCGCCTCCTGTTGCTGGGTTCTTCGGCCGTAGTGTGCCAGCTGGGGACTCCGGAAGGAAAAAAGATGCATACGATATGTTGTGTATGGTTGTCGATCTCGTACAAGATGTAGTAGCATCCTCGCCCGTACCGATTCGGTACGCACGGAGATGAGGTGTTAACGGGCAATGCGGGCGGCGTGCCATGCAGGACGCATGATCCACTGGCAGGCGCCGCGTGTTTCCTCTCAACACATCGCCGGATGACCGGTAATCTGCGACCGGTCAGGCCCAGCGGAGAAGCGTGCCACCAGCAGGGAGACAATATTCATCGGACAATGTCGCATCAGTGAGGAAGCGACGCTTCGAGAGCAATATGCTCCCGGCCTGACACATCTTCGGTTTTTGTGCCGCCCAGATTCTGGGCGGCTTTTTTTCGCTGCGAGTTCGGAATCGGCCCGTCCGTCGTGACCAAGCCGACATATTTTCATTGGTCTTGCCGCCTGTCGCGGTTTTGCGTCGCCGTGGTCGTCGCCGGCTGCGCCACATCCGCGCCGAAACTTCCGTATCCGGCATTCATCCAGGCTGACGAATTGCCCGACATTTTCATGGCGAGCCTGCCCGGCGTGCGCGCGAAACAGTTTGCCGGTGACGCGCAGAGCCGCAGCACGAGCAACCGGATCGATCTGCCGGCGGACTGGTCGGGGACGAGCGGCGCGTCTCCCGGAAAGGCGCTGGAGTTGTTCGTACTCGATGGAGAACTCAGGCTGTCCGACGTGGTGCTCGGCCGTGGCGGCTATGCGTATCTGCCGTCCGGCACGCTCGGCTTCAGTCTGCGCACGGAGAGCGGTGCACGTATCCTGTATTTTCTGAATGACGTGGATCCGCGCGCGTTCATTCGCACGCCGCTGCTGCAGGACAGCCGCTTGCTGGACTGGACGCCCACGGGCGATGGCACCGAGATCAAGGAATTGCGCGTGGATCCCGGCAGCGGTGCGAGAACCTGGCTATTGAAAATTCGGCCCGGCGTGCCGCTGCCCTGGCAGTCCTCGTCAGTCTTGCGGGAAGGCTATCTCGCGGCCGGATACGTGAAGGACAGCGAATGCGTCAACGGTGAGGTGCACACCGGCGAGTATTTGCCCGGCGGCTATTTCTACCGGCCGGCGAACACGCCGCACGGCGGGCCGGATGCCGCCGCGCTGGCCGAGTCGGTGTGGCTGCTGCGCGAGAAGAGCGCCGGCACCGCCCGAACGCACGATGCCTGCGTCGATGCGGCACTGCCTGACGACCTGTAACGCGGGCGGCGCGGGGGGGGGGGGACATTCCGGTGCCGGAATGTCCCCATGATCGCCCCATGATCGCTCGATACTCAGAACCGCTCGTTGCCGGACTTGCCGAGATTATTGATGCGCGTCCGACCCAACATCTTCAACAGCAGATTGCGCCCGAATTTCATGATCGGGTACAGCACCCGCGCGACGGGCTTCGACCGAAACGTCCAGTGCGCCAGGCGATTGAAGAAGCCTTTCCTGGAGCTCAGGCGGGCAAGCTCGTGAATCGCATCGGCGCCGTAGTAGAGTTGCCCGCCCGCTTTCAGAACCATGCCTTCGTCGATATCGAGGCCACGGGTCGTGATCTCGGCCATGATGTCGCTCGGGTCCCGGGCGTCGATGCGCACGAGCCGGCCGGCCGATTCGTCGACGCCGACGTGCTCACAGTAAAAATCACAAACCGGACACTGCTTGTCGTAGACGAGCACGATGTCATCCGGATCGTCCATTGCGTGCCTACATTGACACCAGTTTCGTAATGCGTTTGCCGCGCTTCATGATTTTCGTCAGCGCGGCTGTCGGCACGTCCTTGATGTCTTCGTAAAAATCGCTGGCTGTTTTCACGAACTCCAGCATATTGCGGATGCGCTCCTTCGTGATGGGATTCGTGTCCTGTTCGGTCTCGACCTCTGCAGCGCAGATCTGCAGCATCGACAGCGTCGGGTTCAGCTCCCGCTGCTTGCGCTGCTCGATAATGACGCGGAACAGGTCCCAGACGTCGTGCAGCGACTCGAAATAGTCGCGGCGATCGCCGAGGACATGCGTCATGCGCACGAGGCCGTAGCTCTGCAGTTCGCGAATGCTCGTGCTGACGTTCGAGCGTGCGACCGAGAGGGCGTCGACGATTTGATCCGCGCGCAGCGGCTCCGGCGACAGGTACAGCAGCGCCTGAATCTGCGCGACGGTGCGGTTCGTCCCCCAGCGGGTGCCCATCTCGCCCCAGTGGAGCACGTATTTGCGAACGGCGGGAGACAGCTGCATGACTCTATTCTCTTATTTCTGTTTTAACTGAAACTAGAGAAAAATCATGCGGGCGTCAAGTGGCCGGACAGCCATCGGCTCAGTCCACGGATGCGGTCAGTATTACGCGGCGTGGCGCGGGCCAGCCTTCGACGGTAACGGACGGATCGTCGGCGTCCAGCGCATCAGCGAGCGATTTGAACGGCATCCATTCCGTGGCTCGCTGCTCCGCGACCGTCGTTACCGATTCATCGGCGACCACAACGTCGCGGAAGCCGGAACGCTCGAGCCAGATCTGCAGCTCCGCGAGGGTCGGCAGCAGCCACACGTTGCGCATGCGCGCGTAGCGGCCGGGCGGGGTTCGCGCGTGCGCATCGCTGCCCGGGAGGTAGATTGTCTCGAGCACGAGCTGCCCCCCGGATCGAAGCGTATCGCGCAGCTGGCTGAGGTGCGCGAGCGGTGATCGCTGGTGATAGAGGACCCCCATCGAAAATGTCGTGTCGAAGGCCTGCAGAGGCCGCGGCAGCTCCTCGAGGCGCAGCGGCAGCAGTGTGATCGGCTGCGGCTGCATGAAGCGGCGTATCGCGGCGAACTGCACGAGGTAGAGCAGCGTGGGGTCGATGCCGAGCACGCTGACAGCTCCTCCGCCGCGCATGCGGCACGCGTAGTAGCCATTGCCGCA
>JBFHXQ010000175.1:0-6627 GCA_041598895.1 Woeseiaceae bacterium
CAACTTGACGAGAGGGATGCCACCCTCGCAAGCCTCGAGACAGCGTTACAACAGCGCGACGACGAGCTGCAAACGACACGTGACGACGGCGAGTCAGCCCGTGCGCTGTATGGCGAACTCCAGGTGCAGTTCAGCAAACTGGAACAGCAGCTAGCAGGGGCCAGAAACGAGATCGACTCATTGAATGCGGCCCTAGAGGAAGCGCATACCGCGGAGGACCGTGCGCGCGAGCACGGCAGCGCAGCGGACGCCGAAATTGCCAGTCTCCGAGAAGAACAGAGGCAGGCTCAAAAACAGATTGCAAAACTCGAAGAAAACCTCACGGACCGTGAGAGTCGCTGGCAGGCCCTGCACGACGAATACGAAGCACAGCAAACGGCACTGTCACGCGCAACTGCGGACCTCGACATGTCGCGGGCACGGATTGAGCAACGAGGCCACGAGCTGGAATCACTCTCGAAACGGGTGGCAGAACGGGACGAAACTGTGCGCGAGCTGCAGGGTGAATTACAAATACTGCAGCAGAAGCTCGATGAGTTCACTGACGACGAAAACGAGCGCAACCGCAGGCTGGTATCCGAACAAGCAGGTCAGATTGCGAGCGACGCAGTTCTGATCAGCGACCTTCGGGCGCACATCGAAAGGGTCGAGCACTACGCTGATAGCCTCCGCGTGCAGCTGCAGGAGCGAATTGCTGCGTCGGATGATGGCGAGGCCAGGTTCGCGGCATTGAGTGCGGACCTGAGCAGCGCCCGTGCCGAGATCGATAGCCTCACTGCAGACCTGGAGGCAGAACGGCAGCATCGCGCCGACCTGGAGCGATCATTGCAGGACGTCGACGACCGGCATGCGGACGAAATCCGAACGCTGCGCTTCGAGCTCGGCGAGGCTCAGGACACTGCACGCCAGCATGAGCAGGTGAGCCTCCAGCTCGCTGCCGATCTCGGCGACAACCAGGCGAAGCGCGCGCGCCTGGACGAAGAGCTTGCCAAACACGAAGCGTCCCACCAGGCGGAGCTGGACGAACTCCGAACCGAGGTAGACCGGCAGAAAACACAGATTCTGGAGCTGGAAGAAGAACTGGCAGCGAAATCCGAAGCTGCCCACGCGTTGGTCGAGGAGCTGTCCAAGAAATCACGCCAGCTCGAATCAATCGGCAAGATCGAGGACGTCATCCAAGATATCGATTCGCGAATGTCGGAGCGTATCGAGGAGCGGCCGAATGGCGAGCGCGTGACGCGACTACTCGTCGGAAACATCGACGGCCAGGAAGTTCGTTATCCCTTGTTCAAGAATCGCTTGACCATTGGCCGGACCCGGCAAAACGATATCCAACTAAAAGCCGCGTACGTTAGCCGTCGCCACGCCGTCGTGCTCAGCGACGGAGATACAGTTCGAATCGTCGATTGGGGCAGCAAAAACGGTGTCTTTGTCAACTCTGCGCGGGTGTCCGAGTACCTTCTGCAGAACGGCGATGTCGTTACGATCGGCACCGCCGATTTTCGATACGAAGCGCGCCCGAAACGCGACCGCTAGACGCTGGGCTCGAGATCGTTCTGTGAGCGCAATCACGGACATATTCGAGCATTGTCTATAGACTCCCCCGCACTGTTCGCACCGAATTAACCATGCGAAGCAACGCCGCACAATCGACACCCGATTTAAGTCAGACGCAGGTTTTGAGCCAGACGCAGCATCTCCTGCGCAAGACCGACCGGCAGCTGACCCGAAAAATCTGGCTTCCCAAAGCGATTTACGACGCACTGCCGTATTTCTACCTGTTAGCCGGCGTTGTTGCGTTTTTCACGACGTTATACATAAGCAACTGGCTGTGGATTTTGCCGCACTACCTGTTATTTTCCGCTGCTTGCATTCATCTCGGCGTTATCATTTTCAATCGACGCCGCCGGTACCGGAAGAAACATCGCCGCGACGATTCCGGCGCCACAGCGTAGCGCGGCGGAGCTCCTCTCGAACCGCTTGAAGTTTTCTCGGGCTTCCGCAAGGATATGGCGGTCCAATCGTTTCCCGTGTTTCGCCCGTGGCGCAATCCGCCGTAAGAAAAATCGCACTGCGCGAGCTGGTCTGGTTTTTCGGCCTTCTGTTCTTCGGTCTCGTACTGTTGCCGGTCGCCATCTACGCGATCGGACAGTCGATATTCGGCGACTACGGCGGGCACGGCTACGGCGATTTCTTCCGAACTCTGAGTGGCAAGATACGCGGCGGCGACCGGGTCGCCTGGTTTTTGGTGTTGATGCCGTACCTGGTTTTCCTGGCTCTGCGGCTGACTCGCCTCGGCTGGCGGCGCGCAAACCGGCCGGCGGCCTGATTCGGCGGGCGCGACCGTGCCCGATCAACTGTGAGACGAATCACAGTTTTTCCTTGTACATCAGCTCATTACTGGGCAATACCTAGAAATTATGTCAACTTTGTTGCATGATTCCGCGCTGTAGCGCCTATATTTAGAACTGACGGCTAAAGCAGCTGCCGGGAACCCGGACTACGCATGATCGGACGTTTGAAAAACTGGCTGGGCAACAAATTCGCCTCGGACAAGACAGCGCCGGAAGCCAAGTCGCTGGACACTTCTGCCGTGAATCGGGCCATCAAGCGGCATCCCGGCCGGCCGCCGTCGGCCTCAGCCGCGCCCGTGACGCCGTCCGCGCCCGTGACGCCGTCCGCGCCCGTGACGCCGTCCGCGCCCGAGGACGTCGAACTCGACCCGCACATTGAGGGGCGAATCGAGGACCTCGGGCCAGGAAAAAACGTACTGATCCGCAATAAATACCTGCGCGAAGATGCCGGTACACACGATTCCCTGAAAATCGTTGACGACACTCTGCTGGAGACCGACGAGGAATCCGGCATCGATCCCTACAACACGGGCAAATTCGATCGCCCGAAGAACTGGGACTCGCGACGCAAGTAGCGGCGCGCGGTCGATCGCCGCGCCCCCGGACACGCGGCCACCGCACGAAATCCTCACGTGGATGGACTCGCGTCCCGTATATCGCTACTGTTTGGATGATCCGGCCGGCATTGCGGCCGGTAAGAGACAACAACAAGCTGTAAACACAGGGCTCGAGGGGCAGTTCATGACGCTGCGTGTGTCGTTCGATCTCGAAGAAAGCGACCTCAAGCATTTCCGGCTCATCATGAAGCAAGCCAGGCAGGCCCTGGAGCTGCATACACCGGAGAGCATCGTCGCGGCGGCTCAGGCTACGCTGAATGAGCTCGATGCAGAGACGGCACCGGGCTTCATCCTGGAACGAATGAAGAAGCTGGAGCGCCTGATTCAAATGATATCGGACGTTGACTGGCGCCTGCCGCACAGTGAAACGAAGCGTATTCTCAATGCGCTTGCGTATTTTTCGGAGCCCGAGGACCTCATACCGGATCACATTCCCTGCCTCGGTTTTATCGATGATGCAATCATGATCGAACTCGTTGTCCGCGAACTGCGGCACGAGATCGAGGCCTACGAGGACTTTTGCGAATTCCGCCGGCGGGTTCTCGCGGATGACCCCTCTGGGGCGACCGTCACGCGAGAACGCTGGCTGTCGGAGCGGCGTGCGGCGCTGCAGGCACGCATGCGGCGGCGGCAGCAGAAAACGCGTGTCAAGGAGAAGCTGTTGCGGCTGCTGGAGTGACGCGGGGCTAGCCGTCCGGGTCTCCGGCGCTGAATCAGGGCCAGTAATACCAACCGGTGGCGGTCAGTCCGAGCCATAGGAGAGCCTGCGGCCAGAACCACAGCCGATGCGCCTTGATGAGTGTGTAGAAACTCAGCGCCGCTATTGCGGTCATACCCAGAAAGATGAGCAGGCTGGTACGCAGCGGCCCATATTCGTATCCGAGTCTGGGGTAGTCGTCGCCCAGAATCAGGAAGATCCCGAAGACGGCACCGAGGCTGACCAGAATGGCCGCGCTCGATCCCAGCAGGATCGCGGTCACGACGGTAAGAGGACGCATCAAATTATTTCCATTTTGGTCTATATAACATCGAGGCGGTGTCCGGGAATATGCGGAGTGGGCCCTTGATCGGACCGCATCTGACATCTAGCCTAGCCCAGTGGCTCAGCCGAATTCGACCTGGAGACCGACTTGATACGACGTAACGTCCGCTTTTTGTTCGCAGCCGCGAGCCTGCTCGCATTGTCTGCGACCGGCGTGTATGCGGCCAGCGAGATCGCCGACTTCGACACGGTGCTGCAACCCGAGACTCGGCACGAGCGGGTCGGGGAGCTGGTCACCCAGTTCATTCAGAAATCGCACTATCTGCACGTTGCCGTGGACGACGAGTTGTCTGCTCGGGTGATGGATCGTTACCTGGAGGCGCTCGATCGCAATCGCATGTACCTGCTCGCGAGCGACGTGCGCTTTTTCGAGCAGTATCGACACGAGCTCGACGATTTCGTCAAACACCAACCGATGGACCCCGTTTTCGACATGTTCGACGTGTATCGAAGCAGAGTCCGCGAGCGCTTCCAGTTCGCCCTCACACAGCTTGACGACGAGCCGGATTTCACGATTGACGAAGAGTATCAATTTGACCGCGACGAGCTGCCGTGGGCGACCACACGCGAGGAGCTCGACGAGATTTGGCGTAAGCGCGTAAAGCATGACGCGTTGAATCTCGTGCTAACCGACAAACCCTGGGATGAAGTTCGGGAGGTTTTGCGAAAGCGCTATGCCCGATATATCCGGCGCATGGACCAGATCAACAGCGACGACGTCTTCGAGACCTTCATGAATGCGTTTTCGCATACGCTGGACCCTCACTCGAGCTATATGTCGCCGCGAAATTCCGAGGAATATCGCATACAGATGAGCCTGTCATATTTCGGAATCGGGGCATCACTGCAAACCGAGGATGACTACGTTCAGATCGTGAGCATTATCCCGGGCGGGCCAGCCGCAATAGACGGGACCCTGAAACCTAACGACCGCATCATCGGCGTCGCCCAGGGTGCGGACGGCGAAATGGTCGACGTCATCGGTTGGCGCCTGGACGATGTCGTCGATCTCATCCGGGGACCTGCAAATACCGTCGTACGGCTGCAGATCATTCCGGCCGGTGCGCTGCCCGGCAGCAGTGAGCGTGAGTTGGAGCTGACACGCAATCAGGTACGCCTCGAGGAACAGGCCGCCAAAAGCCGAGTCATCACCGTGCCGCGCGACGGGAGAGAGTGGTCTATTGGCGTCATCGAAGTTCCCAGTTTCTATCGCGACTATCGTGCATTGAGTAACGGCGACAAGAATTACACGAGCACGACGCGGGATGTTAAGCGCTTGATCCAGGAACTCGAAAAGCAGGGCGTTGACGGGCTGATCATCGACCTGCGAAACAATGGCGGTGGACATCTCACCGAGGCGACGGCGCTGTCCGGTTTGTTCATCGATAACGGTCCGGTCGTGCAACTGCGCAACTCCAATGGCCGCATCAGTCGCCTCGACGATCCAGATCCCGTCGCGCGCGTTGCCTACAACGGGCCGCTGGCAGTATTGGTCAATCGCTTCAGCGCATCGGCATCGGAAATTTTCGCTGCCGCCATCCAGGACTACGAGCGTGGCGTCATCATCGGCCAGCGCACGTTTGGCAAGGGAACTGTGCAAAACCTCTATTCACTGGATCAGTATCTGCAGCCGGAAAGCGACTCCGGATTCGGTCAGCTCACTCTCACGATCGGCAAATACTACCGCGTCACGGGAGAAAGCACGCAGCACCGCGGTGTATCTCCCGACATTCGGCTACCATCGCCAATCGATGAAGAGCAGATTGGCGAAAGCGTAAGGGATTCGGCCTTGCCCTGGGACACGATCAAGACGACGCGGTTTCGCCCCGGTGACCCACTCGACGGAACGATCCATTCGCTGACCTCAATCCACTCCGAACGCACGAAGGACGACCCGAATTTTCAGTACCTGTTGCGAAACATCGAGAACGACATTAGCAACCGAGAACGCAAGATCGTCTCGCTCAATATCGAGGCCCGCCGGTCCGAGCGTGCAGCAGACAGGCAACGCGCACTGGCATTCGAAAACGAGCGCAGAACGGCGCTCGGCCTCGAACCTATTGGGAGTCTCGAGGACCTGAACACCGAAGACATGCCCGATATTCAGCTTGACCAGGCCGCGGCGATTGTCACAGACTTGGCGGAGCTGCGGGAACTGGAGGCCGCACCGGCGCAAACAGCGCAAGTTCGACCCTGATCGCAGCGGTTGTCTGATTGACTGTTGGTGTTATACTTCACTATAACACCTGGATGCCGACTGGCAGGAGGACGCCGTGGACACACGGCAGGCGCGACCGACATCGGGAAGATCCTGCGGCACTGCCGCCGTCGTCCTGCTGCTCTGGCTGATCAGCAGCCCGGCCCCGGCCGCAACGGGCGTCGACACGCGCTGCGATCGGTCGGTGCCGGCGCTCCCCCCCGAAGCAAGGATTCCGCCACCTGCACTGACGATTGACGTCGCTGATCTGGGCGCGCCGGACCTCGCGGACTCGCTGCCGAACGACGTACCCCTGCAGTCCGCTGTTCCCGAGGCCTTCAGCCTAATTCCGGCGGGCGCCGTCAATCCGTCAAGGGCTGGCGACGACGTCGATCCACTCGCCGGGGGTGCCGCCTC
>JBFHXQ010000176.1:0-6491 GCA_041598895.1 Woeseiaceae bacterium
AGTATTCAGCGCGGTAGTGGCTACGAAGTTTACGGTACCGCGCCACTGTATGCCGGCGATCCGCGACGGTTCGACCTCCGCGCATCGCTCAAAGATCCGTATGGGCAGCTGCTCGTTCGTATATTCAAACAACGCAGTATCGTCCCCGTTCACGTGCTCGCCGATGTATCCGCGTCGCTAGGCTTTGTCGGGAATGCGAGCAAATTCGATTTGCTGATCGAGTTCGTCGGATCACTGGCGTTTTCAGCTTATCGAGTTGGCGATCCCTTCGCATTTACGGCTTGTGATACCGCCACTCGCGACGAACTTTCGTTGCCACGCAGCCTGGCCCGTGGCGCCGGCCAACAGGTCTGCGAGCGTCTGCGGCGCTGGACGCCGCGCGGAGCGGCCGCAACCGGGTTGTTGGCAGGCGCAGAACAGATTCCCGGCTCACACGCACTGGTTTTCCTGATTTCCGACTTCTACTTTCCACTACAATTGTTACGCAATATCTTGAACCGGCTCTGTGCGCATGCCGTAGTACCGGTCGTCCTCGTCGATAGTGCGGAGAGTCGCATTCCGGGCTTTGGCATCGCCCGTATTTTCGATCCCGAGACCCGGTCGCGAAGAACGATCCTTCTGCGCCGCTCCTGGGCCAAGCGCTTCGAAGCGAAACACCGGGAACATCGATCGCAATTAGTCCATGTTCTGGCTCAATACGATTTGCGGCCGCTCTATGTCATCGACAAATTCGAAGCCGAGGCAGTAAGTCGATACTTCTATGAGTAATAACACCGGGACAATCAAATCTGCCGTTGGCTCATGCTTCTGGACTGTGCTGATCGCCTCGCTTGCTTCAAATGCGGCTGTCGCCCAGACGATAGCGGACATCCGAATTGTCACACCAAGAGATTTCGGATACACGATAGGCGACAAAATTCGTCATGAAATGCATCTGAGCCTTACAGGCTCGAATCGGCTCGATACAACGACGCTGCCTGGATCTGGTCGACTGAATCGATGGCTCGAAATCTCCCGCGCAGAGGCTCAACTCGACATTACAAACGGTCGCGCTGATTATCACATCGTCATCGACTACCAGATCTTTAACGCGCCGCGCGAGCTGACATCAGTAACCATACCTCAGCTCGAATTTCTGACGGGGAGTGATGCAAACAGAATTGCCGTCTTTATTCCCGAGTGGACGTTTACGATCGGACCGATAACGAGTTCTGACGCCCACGATTCATTGAGTCTGCGCGAAGATCGACAGCCGCAAAAGATTCCGCTCAAGGGCCGGCGTATTCGTCTGCTGGTCTCGACCTTCGTTCTTGCCAGTTTGCTTGTCTATTTTTCTTACCGGCGCTTTCTGTTGCCCCGCCTCGAACGCGATCGATATCCCTTCTCCAGGGCACTATCCCAATTGCGCGATTTGCGACGTCTCGGCCCCGAGGCAGAGAACTACCGAATCGGACTGCAGGCGTTTCATGCGGCAATGAACGCCACGGCGGGGCAAGTTGTTTTTGCCGGCAACCTCGAAGATTTCCTGTCGGCCAACTCGAGATTTGCCGCGCTGAGAGCCGAGCTCGCGGCGCTTTATGCCCGCTCGCAGAATATCTTTTTCCATGATGCTCCGGTAACGGAATCGGACACGTCGCTTGAGGAACTGTTCGATCTCTGCAAGCGCTGCAGGTCACTCGAGAGGTCGGCGGCTTGAGTATATCCTTTGCATATCCCTGGGCCCTTTTGTTATTGCTGGTTTGCGTGGCGCCCTTGTTTACCGCCGACGCAGCCCAGATTCGCTACTCCAGCCTTACGCTGATTCCGCACGACAAGGTCTCTTCGATAATCGGAGCCCTGTTGCGCTTATCCCGCGGCGCATCGCTCGCGCTTGTCGCAGTCGGCCTCAGCGGTCCGTATCTGCCTGAAGAAGAAGTAGAACGAATCGGCGAGGGCGCACAGATCGTGCTGCTCCTTGACAGAAGCCGCAGTATGGACCAACCGTTCGGCGGTCAGCCGTTTGCTAATCCGCTGGTGACACGGGGCTCGGAAGCAAAGGGTAAGGTTGCGCGACGCCTGTTGTCCGATTTTGTCGCAGATCGGCGCAATGACAAATATGGAATGCTCGCATTCAGCACGGAACCGATACAGGTTCTCCCGCTGACGGACAAGACGCAGCTCATTCGAGCCGCAATCGACGCGGGCAATATCGGTCGGGGATTGTCCGAGACGGACGTAGGAGCGGGAATTATTGCCGCTATCAGGTTTTTCGAGAATCAGCCATATACCGGATCGCGAGTTGTCATGCTCATCTCGGACGGTGGGGCCAGACTGGATCAGAGCACTCGTTTATACATAGCCGACTTGTTGCGACGTAATCGCGTCGCTTTGTACTGGATATATATCCGTTCGCGTAACAGCCCGGGCCTGGTCACGACAGGAATTGCAGGAGAACGCGACGATATTGCGCCCGCACGAGTGCTTCATGAGTACTTTGAGTCCCTCGAGACTCCCTACCGTGTGTTTGATGCCGAAGATCCGAATGCACTTGCGACGGCGATCGCGCAGGTAAACCAATTACAGAGTCTGCCAATCCGCTACGTCGACATCGTCCCGAAGAAAAATGTCGCGAACTGGTTTTACGTTGCTGCATTAGTCCTGGTCGCGATGCTGCTGGTCGTCGAGCGAACGGAGATCAAGCGATGGTGAGTGGCAGATTCAGTTGGCCGATGACAGTTCTTCTTGTTGGGCTGATGCTTGCGATCGCCTACGACGGTCTTCGATTGGCACAGGATCAACGATTCAATGATGCCCTGATCACGAACAGCGAAACGTCCGGCAGTGATTCGGATTCGGCTCACAGACGATTCGCTAATGCTTATTTGTTGCAGCAACGGCACGAATTCAAAGCAGCGGTCCAGGCTTATGCCGAAATTCACGCGCGACCGCACAGTCAGCTGCAGATGGACGTGAAATTCAACCTGGCGAATCTGTACTTCCGTGAGGCACTACGATTACACGAGAATGGCGACGAAGATCTCGCTATGCCGCTGCTGGAACTGGCAAAAGAGAACTACAAAGAAATACTTCGCTCGGACGAAACCTATTGGGACGCAAAATACAACCTTGAACTGGCTCTCATTGTGGCTCCGGAGTTAGATCCGGTTGACACGCTTGGAGAACTTAATCCGGAGCGCAGCCCACGCGCGATAACAAAGATTCAGTCACGCGACTCGTTGCCGTGATTTTGTCAACAGACATTGGCGAAACTCTATCGTCGCAAACATGGCCGTGGCTCGTTATGGCGATAATGCTGCTCGGCGTCGCAACCAGCTATTCGACGTTCCACGTTCCACAAGACACGTATCGTTTCCTGTTCGTATTCGATATCACACAGAGCATGAACGTCGACGATCGGGAATTAGACGGCAGCGCGGCGACGCGGCTCGTCTTTTCAAAGTCCGTCGTCGAGACAGCGTTGCGTAAACTCCCCTGCGGATCAGAAGCCGGACTCGCGATATTTACCGAACATCGTACATTTGTCCTGTTTACTCCCGTCGAGGTTTGCGAACACTATCGTGCACTAAACGACATGCTGAAGACGATCGACTGGCGAATGGCCTGGGCAGCACGCAGCGAAATTGCCAAAGGCCTTTACTCAGCTATCGAAGCTGCGCGCCAAAGCGATGACGATACGCGCCTGGTTTTCCTTACCGACGGTCACGAGGCACCGCCTGTACACAAGGACTTGAGGCCGCCTTATGATGGGCAAGCCGGATCCGTCGCAGGGTTCATTGCCGGTATCGGCAGACTAACGCCAAGCAGAATTCCTCATATAGACGAAAACGACAATATTGCTGGCTACTGGCAGCGCGACGAAGTTATGCAGGTTGACGTATACAGCCTCGGACGAACGGGAACGGAACCGGGTGAGGCGATGGAGGGCGTCAATATGGCAGACGTCGCGCGCCGTATCGCGCTCGGACAGGAACACTTATCGTCGCTCCGAGAGACCTATTTGCAGGAGCTCGCGACTCAGACAGGGTTGAACTACCTTCGTATCGACTCGCCGGCAAAATTCGTGGAGGGTCTACGACAGGACGAATATGCGAGGCGCACACGGGTGTTGTCCGATCTGGGTTGGATTCCCGCGACCCTCGCCTTTATTTGTCTAATGTATTGTTTTGGGCTGCTATCACGGCGCAATCATCGTTTTTGGGCGAGTAAACGTGCCTGAGGGCCGGCTACAGCCGTTCAATTACGTCTCTGATCGATTCGACCACCAACTGCGGCTCGCTCAGCTGGATGTAGTGATCATCCGTTGCGGCGATCACGTGTCTTCCGTGCACTGCGGTACGGGCAAGCTCAGACTGCATATCCATCCAGATTCTGGCGCGTTTAGCTTTCGCGTCGGAGCCCGATGTTCGATCGATCCGGTGTGAGATGACAACGACCGGAATTTCCGGAAGTTCCGGCGCATTTTTTAGCTGCATTGCGCTATTTCGAAGCTGCCGCAGTTCGCTGAGAAACGTCACCATACTGCGGCGCCCGACCGCAAATGACTGCGCGACAGGGACAATATAATCGGGTAACGCGTCAGGTATCTGGAATGCATTGCCCACGAAGAACGAATTACCGCGTGGCGCGCTCGCCTTTACGCCGGCTTCTTCGAATCTGCGAAACTGATCCTCGTGAGACGAATCCACGAGTACCAGGCCGGCGACTATTTGTGGATTGTTGGCACTGAATAGCCGAACGTTCAAGCCACCAAACGAATGCCCGACCAGCAGATAGGGTGCCGGCACACTGGCGTTGCCCAACAAGATTTCGAGTTCCTGCGAGATACTGACGCTGTCGCGGGGCAGTGGTCCGGCATCGCTCCAGGCGTACCCGGCGCGATCGTAGCTGCAAGCGCGCGTAAAAGACGCAACCTCCGGCTGAACACGAATCCAGTCCAGCGAGCTGCCGCCGAGGCCGGAATCGAAGATGACCGTTGGTGATCCCTGACCGATGCAGTTCAAGTGAAGGCGATGGCTGCCGACCCAAATGTAAGTACCCGGCGCCGCGAGTAGACCGGCCGAGCTGTCGACTTGCGCATCACCTCGCTGCGTGCCAATCATCGCAAGCACCGACGCGAGGACTGCGATCTGCCTTACACGTCGCATCGGCCCTAGTCCCGGGCCAGTACCTGCTTACCGGCAGCCGATACCTCGAGGGACTGACTGAATTGCAGGTTCTTGGTATCAGTGATTTCTGCAGTCAGTTGGCCCTCATCTTCCGGCACGAAGAAGAATCGGAAACTTGGATTTTCGCTGATACCGAAGCTGGTCTCGGCGGAAAAGACTTCCTCGCCTTCGAAACTGACTTTGATGTGACGAACGAAATGGGCTGGCGCATACAGGCGCGTCACCTGATCCATCTGGAGTCCGTTCAGGTTTGGATGACTGATCATGAGCTGTGCCGCTACCGGCTCGGCAAGCTGCGCTTCGCCATGGGTTTTAAGCTTGATTTTTCCCAGGCGCGCCATTGCTGCATCGAGGTCAGAACCCGCAGGCGCCGAGCAGCCGCCGGAAGCTTTGACGAAACGTCGGCTCATGTATAGCTGACCGTCATTCGTTTCGGCAATCGCGCGTACCGGAGTGTAGGCGTCGATTCTGACCCTGAACGCGAGATCTGCGCGGCCGCTTTTGGGCGTGAAGTTAAATTTGCCGGCCAGTGCACCCGGATTCTTGTCGATAATTAAATAGATGGTCTCGATATACCTCTCATCCGTCTGCGGAATCCGTGCCGTGATCGATACTGGCACGATCGCCGCGTCTTTGGCGCGCTTCGGCACGTCAAGCACGATCAGATCATCCGACTGGGTTATCGGGCGGTTTCCGAAGTAAGCTTGCCGCAAGCCCCCCGTCCAAAGCATGTCCTCTTCGACTGTCGTTGCCATGCCGGCGACCGGTGATAGCACCAGCAGAACGGCTGCGGCACCGAGCAAGCTGGCGAATGTACCGGTACGCGAACTAATCATCATCATGTCAGTCTTCCCACTCCAGTTCCGCAAATGCGGCACCCACGTTGCGTTCGTGATACTGCTCGACCAACAGCCACGTTCCCGGCTCGGGTTCCTCAATGTTAGCCTGCGCCGAGGCCAGATCGCCACCACGCGCGATCCAGGCTCGGACTTTCTCCCTCAGGCCGCTCAAGTAGCCGAGCGTCGGCGCGGCTGCCGCGGGCCAGAGCGCGCGCTGCGGTCCGTGACCGGGCACAACATAATCCATTGATACCGCAGATATTTCGTGGAGTTCGTCGATCCACCCGTTGATGCTGCCGTCAATGACGGGCAAATGCTCCTGGAACACCAGGTCGCCGAGAAACGCCGTCTTCGTCTTCTCGTCCATGACGCTGAGGTCGTTATCCGTGTGCGCGGTTTTGTGAGCTCGAATGGTCAGAATTCGCCCGCCGATATCCAGTTCGACCGCCCCCGACACCGTGCGTTCCGGAATCACAATGCTCGACGC
>JBFHXQ010000177.1:0-6462 GCA_041598895.1 Woeseiaceae bacterium
AGGCGGGCAAGGCGCACGAGCGACAGCGGATTGCTGTGGCCCTCGAGCGCTCGTATGGCGGCGCGCGCAGCGTCACGATCATTGCACACCAGAACCATGTCACAGCCGGCGTCGAGCGCGAGGCGCGCGCGCGCCGGCATCGAGCCGAAGCCCTTCGTCGCCTGCATCGACAGATCGTCGCAGAACACGGCGCCGTCGAAGCCCAGTCGCGCGCGCAATTCACGCTGAATCCAGACGTCGGAAAAACCGGCGGGCCGGTCATCGACTTCCCGGTAGATGACGTGCGATAGCATGACGCCGGCAATCATTCCGCTCGCGACCAGGCGCTCGTAGGGCCGCATGTCATCGAGCAGCTTGCCGTAGTCGCGGCGATCGACGGGCAGCTTGTAATGCGAATCCGCAGCCACCGCGCCGTGACCTGGAAAGTGTTTTGCAACGGCAACCATGCCTGCGCTGCGCAGCCCGCGCGAAAAGGCAGCGGCGAGATCAGCCACGACGTCGGGACTGCGATGGAACGCGCGATTACCGATTACCTCACTCACACCCCAATCGATATCGACGCAGGGCGCGAAACACAGGTCGACACCGACGGCACGAAGCTCGGCAGCAATCAGCCATCCGGCCCGGCGCGCTAGCGCCAGCGCTGCATCCGCGTCACGATCATACGCGTGACCGATCAGCCGCATTGGGGGTATCGGGCTGAAGCCGTCACGGAAGCGCTGCACCCGACCACCCTCGTGGTCAACGGCAACCAAGAGCGGCGGACTGCGCAGTGCGCGGATATCGTCCACCAGTTCGGTGATTTGTGCTGGCGACCGGTAATTGCGCGCAAACAGGATGACGCCGCCGACCGCGGACTCACGCAGCAGATCGCGATCGGCCGGGCTGAGCGCGATGCCGTCGATGTCGAGCATCACAGGCCCAAGTGCCATTTACACCCGCCAACGCTGGATCATCAGAGTATCGTCACGTGCGCGGGACAAGTGTTCAAGCCGCTGCGACACAAAACAAGAATGATTCGAAAAAAAATACGCAACTTTATGTATTAATTAATCTTTTATGAACAAGGCCATTGCTTCCACGTGTCGGGTGTGAGGAAACATGTCGAGGATCCCCGCAGCCTCGAGCCGATAGCCCTGATCGCGAACCAGGTTGCCGGCATCTCGCGCCAGCGTGCCCGGATGGCAGGAGACGTACATCAGACGCGCCGGATCGAGCGTCCGCATGTGTGCAACGACCCGCGCCGCGCCGCTGCGCGCGGGGTCCAGAATTGCGCTGTCCCAGTGGTCCGCGAGCCAAGCTTCATGGCCGTCAATGCAATCCAGATCGACGGCGAGAAATTCGGCATTGTCGATGCCGTTGCGGCGTGCGTTTTGCTCCGCGGTCTCGATCAGGCTCGCATCCCCGTCAATACCGACCACGTGCCGTGCGCGCGTCGCCAGCGGTAACGAAAAATTGCCGAGCCCACAGAAGAGATCCAGGACGCGGTCGCCGCCACGGACGTCGAGGAGTTCGATGACCTGGAGCAGCATGCGGCGATTGACTCCGGCATTGATCTGAACGAATTGAACCGGCTCGAATGCCAGGCTGAGATTGAACTCGGGCAACGTGTACAGGAGCGGCTCGCCGTCAGGCTCGATATCGAGCTCCTCGATAGAATCGAGACCACCGGATTGAAGGTAGACGCGTACGCCGTGTGCCTCCGCAAATGCGCGCATGCTCGCGCGATCCGCAGCGTTCGGCGCGTCTAGCACTCGGAATACGAGTGCAACTGCATTGTCTGCGATGGCCACTTCAATCTGCGGCAGCCGCGCGCGAATGGTGAGTCCGCCGATCAGTTCCGATAGCGGATCGATAAGCGTGGCAACCGGTTCGGCGATCACCTCGCAGCGGTGCATGTCGGTCACGAACGGCGCATGACGTTCCCGAAAGCCGACGAGGACACGCCCTTTACCGGGCACGTACTTTACGGCAAGGCGCGCCCGACGCCGGTAGTGCCACTCCGGTCCTTTGACCGGCTCGAGCCAGCGCGCTGGCGTTACCTGCCCTATGCGCTCCAGACTGTCGGCGAGTATCCGGGACTTGACTTGCAGCTGGCGTTCAAGGCTCACGTGCTGCAGCGCGCACCCGCCGCAGCGGCCGAAGACGGCGCAGCGCGCCGCAATCCTATCGGGGGATGGCGTGAGAACTTCGATGAGTTCAGCGTCGTCGAAGTTGCGTCGTGACTTCCGCCGCTTGAAACGCACGGTTTCGCCAGTTAATGCGCCGGTCACGAACACCTTTTTGCCCGGTCCCTCGACGACTCCACGCCCGTCATGCATCACGTCAGCGATGCGACCGGTTTCCGGCTCACTCCGCCGCCGCATTGGTCCAGGCAGCGAGGAATTCGTCGAGATGCGGTTGACGCATGCTCTCGAGCGTCGTCCGCACCAGATCAAACTCGCGCTCGAGCTCCGCCGCGTCCAGGTTACCGCGCATCAGCTCGAAGCGCAGGAACACGAGCCAGGTATTCAGTACGTCCGTTTCACAGTAATTGCGGATCTCGTCGACCGCACCCGCACTGTACCGTTCCCATACCCTGTCGCCACTCATGCCCAGCTTGCCCGGAAACCCGAGCAGCACCGCGACCTCGTCCAGCTTGGCCCGGCCGCGCATCTGGAAGTTGGCCAACACGTCCATCAGATCGATGTGCCGCCAGTGAAAGCGGCTAAGGTAGTTGTTGTATCGGAACTCCCGGTCCGAATCGCCGAGCTCCCAGTAGCGCGGCGCCCGAATACCGTGCAAAAGCGCGCGATAGTGCAGCACTGGCAGGTCGAAACCGCCTCCGTTCCACGATACAAGATCCGGCGTATACCGGTCGATGCCATCGAAAAACCGCCGCACGAGTTCGGCCTCAGCGGCGGATTCATCCCCCAGGCTCCAGACTCTGAAGGTATCGCCAGTGCGCAGCGCAACCGATATGGCCACGATACGATGCATGTGCAGCGGCAGAAAATCCGTTCCCCGAGCCTGCAGCTGCTTGAAGGTCATTGCCGTGGCAACGTCCTCGTCTGACAGATCGTCCAGCTGCCAAAGTCGCCGTCCGAACTCGACGTCCGGAACGGTTTCTATGTCAAAGGAAAAACAGTGCACGCCGGACGTCCCCGCTCAGGCCGCTTCGACGACAGCAAACGCAACGACGACACCCGCGTCATCGGTAAGGCTCACATGGCCCGAGCCGATCCCGAGCGCATCACAGACAGAACGGCCGCGCGATGACCATATCACGAGTGGCCGACCCCACTCGTTATTGACGATACCGACGTCACGAAGCCAGACACCGTGGCGAAAACCGGTTCCCATCGCCTTGACCGTTGCCTCTTTGCCCGCAAAGCGCATCGCGAGAAACCGAACCGGCCATTTGCTCTTGCGAAACAGCGCCAGCTCCTCGTCCATGAGCAGCCGGTTCACGAAATGCTCACCGAATCGGTCGTACGTAGCCTGCACGCGCGACAGTTCCACGATGTCCGTGCCGACACCGAAAATCATGCAGTCAGCACTGGCGACGCGCCTCGAGCATCAGCCGCTTCATCTCTCGAACCGCGGTCGCGAGGCCATCGAAAACCGCCCGTGAGACGATGGCGTGTCCGATGTTGAGCTCGACGATCTCCGGTATGGCCGCAATCCGAGCAACGTTTTCGTAGTTGAGCCCGTGGCCTGCATGAATGGTCAGACCGATGCGCTGTCCATATTCGGCAGCCGCGCGAAGTCGCGTGAATTCACGGTCTGCGGCATCGGCGGACCCGGCATCGGCATAGCCGCCCGTATGCAACTCGACGACGGGCGCGCCAGCGGCGCGGGCCGCATCCAGCTGCTGCTCGTCGGGATCGATAAACAACGAGACCCGGACTCCGAGTTCCGACAGCCGGCTACACGCGGCGGCAATTCTATCGACCTGGCGCGCGACATCCAGGCCGCCTTCTGTCGTGAGCTCCTGTCGCCGCTCCGGTACCAGGCAGCAGTCGGTGGGCAGAATGCGCGCCGCGATGCCCAGCATTTCATCGGTTACGGCCATTTCGAGGTTCATGTGCGTGCGCATCACGGCCTTTATCGCATCGAGATCGGCATCCTGGATATGGCGGCGATCCTCGCGCAGGTGCACCGTGATGCTGTCTGCACCTGCGGATTCGGCAAGCACTGCCGCGTCCACAGGTTGCGGATACGAGGTACCGCGAGCCTGCCGCAACGTCGCCACATGGTCGATATTGACACCCAGGTGCATTGCTTGAAAGTCGTTCATTCGCCCGGTCTGTCGGAGCCAGCTTTGATTCTAGCGCGATGCAAATCGACGAGCACCCTGCGGGTTTTCAGCTCCTTACCGCCGAGATGGAAGGCGATTACCCCGTGCATCAGCCTTCCGGCCGCCCGCAGCACGTCCGGATCCGCGAAACGACCAGCCCCGATTGCCTTGAGTTCGGCACCGCTGAACACCATGTCGCCGTCGCTGCGGCGGACGGCGACGGGTCCCTGCTCGAACCGGTACTCGTAGTGGCCCTGTCCATCCAGCGGCGCGTCGGATGCTGCCTCATGCTCGAAATTCATCGCATAGCCGAGGAGGCGCAGAAGTTCGATTTCGAACTGTCGCAACACGGGCGCGATTGCCGGCGGCCCGTTCAGAGCCCGAAGGGTTTGGCCGTAAAGATCAAATATCTCCGGCTGCGGGTCGTGCCGGTGCAAAAAATTCAACAGCAGTTCATTGACGTAGAACCCCGACAGCAGTGCGTCGCCCTGAAGATATATCGCAGCACCGTTCACGTCGGCGCCTGTCAGTGTTCCGAGATCCGTACGCTGCACCCACGACACAACCAGTGGCATAAACGGTCGCAGAAAACCGCGAATTTTTGATCGAGAGCTGCGGCTTCCACGGGATACGAGAACGAGCCGACCGTGATCCCGGCTAATCAGGTCCAGGAGCTGGCTGGAATCGCGGAACGGCCTGTGATGCAGCAAGTACGCCGGCGATTGCTGGACCCGTCGCGCCATCGACATCGAACCTCCGCCGTTATGGCGTCTCGTAGCCCAGGCGCATCAGATCGGACTCGCTGTCGGCCCAGTTTTCTTTCACCTTGACCCACAGTTCGACGTGCACAGGCTGACCAAATTGCGCTGCAAGATCGAGGCGCGCATGCTGCCCGGCTTGCTTCAACAAGCGGCCGCCCTTGCCGACCACGATGCCCTTGTGGCTGTCGCGTGCTACCCAGATGATCGCATGGATGCGGATTCGTCCCGCATTTCGTTCGAAGCGTTCGATCTGGACGCTAATGCCGTAAGGTAACTCTTCGCGAAGCAATATCGTCAGCTTTTCGCGGATAACCTCGGCCGCGCGAAATTCATCGCTGCGATCTGTTCTTACGTCCGCCGGAAAAAGCGGCGGCGATTCGGGCATCGTTGATTCGATAGCGTCCACGAGCACGTCGAGATTGTCACCTTTGGTCGCGGATACGGGAATGATCTCGTCGAAATCGTAGCGATCGCGCAACGCCGCGATTGACTCGAGCAGGCGCTCCTTCGGGCGAATTTTGTCGACTTTGTTGATCAGTGCGAGGACCGGACCGTCGTAGCGGCGAAGATGTTCCAGGACGTCCCCGTCTTCTGGCGTCCATTCGCTGGCTTCAGTGACAAAAACGACAACGTCGGCGCCGGCGAGTGCGGCTGCCGCCGTGCGATTCATGAGCCGATTCATCGCTCTGTCGGCGCCCCGGTGCAGGCCCGGCGTATCGACGAAGACGATCTGGCAATCCGGTCGTGTGAGAACTGCCAGAATGCGGTGCCGCGTCGTTTGTGGCTTTGGTGTGACGATGCTGATCTTTGCGCCGACCAGTGCATTGATCAGCGTCGACTTGCCCACATTCGGACGACCGACGACGGCGGCAAAACCGGCGCGCGTAGTCACTGGGGCGTTCATGTGCTGTCGGCCGTTAATGCCTGCAGCATCAATTCGGCTGCCTGCTGTTCGGCCTTGCGCCGAGACGATCCGACACCGATCGTCGCAGGGCTGCGACCTTGCACCGTGCAACGAACCTCGAATATCTGCCGATGTGCCTTGCCTGTCGCACCGATCAACTCGTAATCAGGTAGTCCGAGCTGGCGCGCCTGCAGCCACTCCTGAAGCCGGGTCTTGGGATCCCGAAGGTCTTTCGCATCGGGAAAATCCAACAGCCGCCTGCCGAACGCGCGCTGTATGACGGCGCACGCTGCGTCGAAGCCGGAGTCAAGATACACGGCACCGAATATTGCCTCGATGGCGTCCGCGAGAATCGATTTGCGTCGGTGCCCTCCGGAACGTCGCTCACCGGCCCCAAGAACGAGATGCTCACCTACGCCCAGGTCAGTCGCAAGCCCGGCCAACGCCGAATCCTTGACCAGCGACGCACGCAGACGGCTCAGGTCGCCCTCCGGGGCCCCGGGATGCAGACGATATAC
>JBFHXQ010000178.1:0-6455 GCA_041598895.1 Woeseiaceae bacterium
CGATTGCGGGTTCCGCTTCGGCATCGAAAGATGCCGCGCCCGAGTTGGGGGCGGCATCTGCTGCAGTAGAGGGTTCCTCACTCAGGAACCGCATCAGATCCTGGTCGATTATGTCGTCGACGGCCGCGTCCTCGTCGCGATCAGCGTATTCAGATTCAGCGGATGCAAATAACACGATGTCCCGATCGGCATCGGCGACAAAATTGGACGCTGCACCGGGCTCCACGTCCTCGCTGGAGGATTCGGACTCGGCGCCTGGGTCCTCTGCAGCTCGGCATGTCGGCAATTCGTCCGCGGCATGCGGGTTTTCAGTTGCTGGCGGGACCGCGTCGCGGATGGTGTCGGACTGCGTGCCGGTACTGTTATCCGTCAATTCGTCAGAATCCGCCGGAACGTCCCCCGGGGCCTCGAACTCACTGCGTCCTTCTTCGCCGGCGGCGACGCCGTGGGCGTAATGCCTATCGGCCGGTACTCCGGAGCTTTCGTCGAATTCGACCTCGCCCAGAATATCCTGCCAGTCGTCTGCGTCGCTCAGGGCGAGGTCGGCTCGAGTGTGTTCGGCCGGAGCCGCAGATTCGCTGTCATTTTCGGCGATTTCCGATGCGACCTCACCGTTTTCCGCGGATGCAGAAACATGGAAATCATCGGGAAGTATCGTATCGTCGTCGAAACGCAATTCCTCGTCGGCTCGATCGGCTGCTCCCTCATCGTCGCCGTCGGGCGCGCTGCGCGCGTCGTCGTCTGCCGCGTCCGCCACCCATTCGTCGAACAACGACGCGTCGCGGATCTGCATGACTTCGTCGGTTTGGTCGTCCGCGGTCTCCGGATCCTTGCTGGGTTCAGATTCCTCGGCGTCGATGATAAATTTCAGTGAGCCCGTCGTTTCCGAATTCGCGTCTTCACTGTCCGAAGATTCCGCGTCGTTGTCGAAATCCGTATCGAATTCGCTCAGTACACGCCACTCGACGCCGGTGTCTTCGATCTTAACGTCCGGAACGGCAAGTTCGTCCAGCAACTCGACTAATGCAGCGCTCTGCTCCGCTGATGCGGCAGTCGAGGAGACCGCGACGTGCGCATGCCTCGGGAGCACCTCCGGAACCGGCAGGGCGTTACCGTCCTCGACGACCAGGCTCGGGAGTTCCTCGGTCAGCCGATCCAGCGCATTGAAAGCCACTCCGCAACCGCCGCAGCGAACCTTTCCGGATGCCTGCCGGAGAATGTCGGCAGTCACACGATATGCCTTGTTACAGTCGGGACACTGGGTATACATAGGTCAACTCATGTGTCTGCGACCCGCCAGAAACGCCCAGGTCTGATTGCCGTCGACACGATACACCGATGGCTCAAAATCGATCCAGCGGCGATACGCGTCCAGAACGGCATCGGCCTGAGCCGCGAGTATGCCTGAAAGTGCCAGGGAGCCGCCGAGCTCGACGTGACCGGCGAGGCGCTCGGCGCTGGCAATCAGCGGCTCGGCCAGAATGTTCGCGACGACGAAGTCGAAACGATCGGCGCAGGCGGGACCGCGCTGCGACAGAGCCAGGCGCCTCTGGACCCCGTTCTTGCGCGCGTTCGAAAGGGTTGCCTGAATGGCCTGAGGTTCGATGTCGACCGCCACAGCGCGACTTGCGCCGAGCTTCAATGCGGCGATCGAGAGGATTCCGGATCCGCAGCCGTAATCGAGCACTGTCCGACCGTCAAGTTCCTGCGCGTCGAGCCATTCCAGGCAAAGCGCCGTCGTCGTGTGTGTACCGGTGCCGAATGCGAGGCCGGGGTCGAGTTCAATCACTGCCCCGCCGGACGCCGGTGCCTGGACCCCGCTGGGACAGATCCACAGCCGTTCCCCGAAGCGGGTCGGGCTGAAGTACTTCAGCCACTCACGCTCCCAAACTCGATTCTGTAAAGACTCGACGCGGTGTGCCGGCAGCGTCGCAAGCCCGAGCCCGCATTTGAGATCCTGTTGCAGGTAGCCGATGTCGGCGGTGTCCGGAAAGAGAGCGGATATACGCGTTTGCGACCAAAGCGGCGTCTCACCCAGAATGGGTTCGAGAACCGGATCATCACCGCCGCCGCTGAGCGCGATCGACACCGCGCCGTTGCGCGTCAAGATTTCTTCGACGCGATCGGGACTTAGGGATTCCAGATCCATGACAAATTGTCGCCAATGCATTGTCGAATCGGTGTGCGCCAGGTCACACGAGCCCAAGTCTCTTCTCCAGGTAGTGAATATCGGTGCCGCCCGCCTGAAAGGCGGAGTGCTGAAAGATTTCCTGATGCAGCGGGACGTTCGTCCTGATGCCGTCGACGACGATTTCGGTCAGCGCCATTTTCATTCGGGCGATGGCGGTGTCCCGATCCGTGCCGTGCGTGATGACTTTGCCGATCATCGAATCGTAATACGGCGGGACTTTGTAACCGCTGTACACATGACTATCGACGCGCACGCCCGGACCGCCCGGTGCATGCCATAGCGTGATCAGTCCCGGAGAAGGCAGGAATGTCTTCGGATCCTCGGCATTGATCCGGCATTCGACCGCGTGGCCATGGATTTGCACGTCGTTCTGCGTGAGCTCGAGCCGCTCCCCCGATGCAATGCGAAACTGCTCGCGAACGATATCGATACCGGTGATCAGTTCCGTGACCGGATGTTCGACCTGCAGCCGGGTATTCATCTCGATGAAAAAGAACTCACCATCCTGGTACAGGAACTCGAACGTGCCGGCACTGCGGTAGCCAATCTCCTGACACGCTTTTACGCAGCGCGCACCAATGCGTTCGCGCTGTTCGTCGGTTATGCCGGGAGCCGGCGCCTCCTCGATCACCTTCTGATGTCGCCGCTGCATCGAACAGTCTCGTTCGCCCAGATGTATCGCGTTGCCGTAATTGTCCGCGAGCACCTGGAACTCGACGTGCCTCGGCCGCTCGAGAAATTTCTCCATGTAAACCATGTCATTGTCGAACGCGGCCCGCGCTTCCGCTTTGGTTACGGTGATTGCTGCGGTGAGCGATGCTTCGGAACGCACGACCCGCATGCCGCGCCCGCCGCCGCCGCCCGCCGCCTTTATGATGACGGGATAGCCGATCTCGCGGGCCAGACGGAGATTTTCGTCGGCCTTGTCGCCGAGCGGGCCATCCGATCCGGGCACGCAGGGAACGCCGGCGGCTTTCATCGCCTTGATAGCCGAGACCTTGTCTCCCATGAGCCGTATCGCGGATGCCTCGGGCCCTATGAACACAAAGCCACTCGATTCGACGCGCTCCGCGAAATCGGCGTTCTCCGACAGAAATCCGTAGCCCGGATGTACGCCGACCGCGTCCGTCACCTCCGCCGCGCTGATAATGGCCGGCATGTTCAGATAACTCTCGGCCGACGGCGGTGGGCCAATACACACCGTCTCGTCTGCGAGCAGCACGTGCTTGAGATTATTGTCCGCTGTCGAATGTACGGCGACAGTCTTGATGCCGAGTTCACGGCAGGCTCTTAAGATCCGCAAAGCGATCTCGCCGCGATTGGCTATGACGATCTTATCGAGCATCCGCAAGACGCTCGGCGTCAGTCATGGTGCCGCTGATCGATCACCATTAGCGTCTGCCCGTATTCGACGGGCTCGCCGTTTTGTACGCGGATGGACTTGACGACGCCGGACACGTCGGCCTCGATCTGGTTCATCATCTTCATGGCTTCGATGATGCACAGCGTATCGCCCTCCTTGACACGATCGCCGACCTGTACGAACGGCGCGGCGCCGGGTGAGGATGACGCATAAAATGTGCCGACCATCGGGGCCGTAATGGAATATCCTTCGTCGTCGCTTTCGACGGCGGTGGGCTTTGTGACGGCGACCGGCGGCGGGTCCGGCCGCGATTCCGGCTGCGGCGGCTGCGACGGGGGCGGTGCTGCAGTCGTCACGGCGGGTGCGGGGGGCACGCCTTGCGCATAGCGGCTGATTCTGACCGATTCCTCGCCTTCGGTGATTTCGATTTCGGCGATTCCCGATTCGTCCAGAAGCTCGATCAGCTTCTTGACCTTTCTTATATCCATTAGGCGTCTTCGCAGTTGTCGAGGTGGCGGATTGCGGCCGCCAGGGCCAGCTCGTAGCCGAACGCGCCGAATCCGAACAGACAGCTGGTCGCAATATCGCTGAAATAGCTCGTGTGGCGGAACGGCTCGCGGGCAAACGTGTTGCTGAGGTGGATCTCGATGAACGGAATGTCCACCGCGAGCAGCGCGTCCCTGAGCGCGATGCTCGTGTGTGTGAACGCGCCGGGATTGAAGATGATGAAGCGAATCCCGTCGTTCGCGGCCGCGTGCACGCGCTCGATGAGCGCGTCCTCGGCGTTGCTCTGGAACGCGGCCAGCGTGACCCCGTCGCGCGCGGCGAGGTCCTCGAGACGCTTTTCGATGTCGGCGAGCCGGGTCGAGCCGTATACCGCCGGCTCACGCGAACCGAGCAGATTCAGGTTCGGGCCGTTCAACAGTAGCAGATCAGCCATCGTGCGCCGGTTCCGAGCAGATTGCGGCAGATGGCGGCGATATTAGCGCTTTTCGCGCATTTTCGCGCAATTACCGCACTCGGTCCCCGGGCCACGGCGGCGGCGCAGGGCTGCCGCAGCTGCTCGCGGTTTGTACTTACTTGACGATCCTCCATATTTGGAATATTTTGTTTCAAATATGGAGGACTTCAAGTCTCAGGTGCTCGCAGCGTTTCGGCTGATCTTCATGCCGGTGGCCCGCATTCTGCTTCGCGCCGGCATCAACTGGCGTGAGTTCGCGGAGCTGGCCAAGGCGACGTTCGTGGAGGTTGCAACGGCCGACTTCGGTATTCGCGGCCGGCCGACGAACATTTCCCGGGTCGCCATACTGACGGGGCTCACCCGGCGCGAGGTCCGGCGGCTTCGCAACTTGTTGACGACGTCCGATTCCGACGTCTTCGATCGCATGAACCGCGCGACCCGCGTTCTGAGCGGATGGCATACGGACGCCGATTTCCGCGCGGCCCGCAATCGCCCGAAGCCGCTGGTAGTGAGCGGCAAAGGGACGACATTCGAAAGCCTCTGCAAGCGCTACGCCGGTGACGTCGCACCGTCGACGATGCTCAAGGAGCTCAAGCACGTCGGCGCCGTAGACGAGGACTCGGACGGCAAGCTGATTGCCAAGACTCGCTACTACATGCCTGTGCAAATGGACGCAGAGCAAATCCTGAGCTCGGGCAGCGTGCTGCAGGACCTCGGCAACACGGTCGCACACAACCTCTACCGGAAAAGCGATGAGCCCGCGCGGTTCGAACGGCGCGCCACGAACACGCGAATCCCGCCCGAGGCCGTACCTTTGTTCCGGGAATTTTTGCAGCAGGAAGGCCAGGCGTTTCTCGAACGGGTAGACGAATGGCTTACGGAACACGAACTGGACAACGAGCACGCCGGCGAGGCAATTCGACTCGGACTCGGCGCCTACTGGATTGAACAGCGATGACTATGAAGGACTGCATCATGAAAAATCGGCTTATCTGTATCGCCGCGGTGACCACACAGCTGGTTGCATGCGGTGGCGGCGGAACGACCGTCGCAGGCATCGATGCGCGAGGCACGCCTGCGCGCGTGAGTATCGTGTCGAAAGGCACGATCACCGGTTTCGGCAGCATCGTCGTCAACGGCGTCCGTTACGATACCGATGGCGCAACGATTGAAGTCGACGGAGAACCGGGCACCGAGAGCGATCTGAAGGTCGGTCAGGTTGTCGTAGTGCAGGGCACGATCGAGGAGGACGGTTCGGCCGCTGCGGCGACCTCGGTCGCCTTTGACGATCTCGTCGAAGGACCGGTAACGGCGATAAACAATGCGATGAATACGCTGACCGTGCTCGGGCAGAGTGTCATCGTAGACGCTGATACGTCGTTCGATGACAGCATCAGCCCGCCCTCGATCGACGGAATTTTCGTCAACGACATCGTCGAGGTCAGCGGCTTCTTCCTGGCCGACGGTCGAATCAGTGCGACGCGGATCGAGAAAAAACTGCCCGGCGGTGAGTTCGAAGTGACCGGCGTCGTGAGCGACCTTACCGCGACGACATTCCGGATAAACAATCTGATCGTCGATTTTGGCGGCGCGCAGCTCGACGATTTTCCTAACGGTACGCCGGAGAACGGCCAGCTCGTCGAGGCAAAGGGTAACCCTCCCCTGGGCGGCAACGGCGAACTCGTCGCCACGCGCGTGGAGTTCAAGAGCGGCGACCTGCCGGCAGCAGACGGCGACCGGGCCGAGGTGGAAGGCTTCATCACGCGATTCGTATCGGCCACGGACTTCGACGTCGAGGGCGTGTCGGTGACGACCGACGCATCGACGACGTTCGTGAACGGTACAGGCGCGGATCTGGCGTTGAACCGCAAGGTCGAGGTCGAGGGCGTCGTGAACGCCAGCGGCGTGCTTGTTGCATCGAAAATCGAAATCAAGCTCGC
>JBFHXQ010000179.1:0-6435 GCA_041598895.1 Woeseiaceae bacterium
GATGAGGGGATCGCGCAGCGCCCGGGGGACATCGACGTGGTGTACGTCTACGGTTACGGCTTTCCCGTCCACCGCGGCGGACCCATGCACTACGCGGATGCGATCGGGGTCGACAAGGCGCTCGCGCGAATCAACGAGTTCCGGGAGCGTTTCGGCGCCGAAAACTGGGCACCGGCGCCGCTGCTCGAGCGGCTTGTTGATGAGAAAAAATCGATTTCGGCCTGGGCGGCGGAGACTGGTCGCTGACAACCGGTTTTTCGCCGGAATTTGCGACAGGTTGCCTAAAGTCATCGGCCCCGATGCCGATAGCGCTGTGACGGGTGGGGATCTCGCCCGTACATCGCAATCGGAGCACGGGCCTTGACCGCGACCGACCCGCCACAGCCGAATTCTGCGTATCGGGAGCAGCTCGAACAGGGCTTCCGGTCGCTGCGCTTTTCCGATCTCGCAGTCGAGTCCGAGTTTCGCGTCGCAAACCGCGAGCACGGGCTCATGGCCCTCAGAGCGGCGCTCATCATCGGCGCGATTTTTAGCCCGATGTTTCTCGTCGTCGACTATTACGGCAATGGTCCGGGATTCAGCACGCCGTTGATTGCGGTCCGGGGCACGCTGTCGGAAATCCTGCTCCTCGCCATGTTCGCGGCAACCTTCGTCAGACAGGCATATTTCGCCTTGACGCCACTCGCCGTTCTCACCGGGCTCAGTTTGAGTGCGGGTGCGGTCATTTTGAACTACATATCGGTGCGAAACGGGACCGCAATCAACGGAACCGGCTACGTATTCGTGACGTTCTATATTTACTTGTTTCTTGGCCTGCGTCTGGCTCCTGCGTTGTTCACGGCAGGCCTGCTGTTCATCGGCAGCGTCGCTGTGAATCTCGTCGTCGGTGCTGACGTCGTGCAGCTGGCATATCTCCTGCTTTTCCTGTCCGTCTCCAACATGATCGGCGCTATGGGCCTTTACAGTCTCGAGCACAGTCGCCGCCTCGCATTCCTGCGGCGCCGCGATCTCGAGACGCTTGCGGGGCGCGATGCGCTGACCGGACTCGCGAATCGCAAGATTTTCGACGAGCATCTAGCGCGGGTCTGGGCACACTGCCGGCGCGAGCAGGCGCCTATCGCGATCGCGCTGATCGATGTCGATCATTTCAAAGCATACAACGATGCCTACGGCCACCAGCGCGGCGATCGCTGCCTCATCGAAGTCGGTCGTATCATCGGCGGCGCGGCGCGGCGTCCGCTGGACATCACCGCACGCTACGGCGGCGAAGAGTTCGCCGTGGTCTTGCCGGAGTGCACGCTGAGCCATGCCCGCGGCTTGCTGGATGATCTGCGGTCCCGAGTGTTCGAGCTGAATCTACATCACGAGAAATCCGAGACGGCATCGGTGGTGACCGTCAGCATCGGCCTCGCGGCGGTGTATCCGCACCATACGAAGCGGAGTCCTGAGGGGATACTGCAGGCGGCCGACTCGGCCCTGTACGAGGCCAAGGCCGCTGGCCGCAACCGCGTCGTCTACGCGCCGGACGCCGAGATCGACCTGATGCGGACCGGTGTCTTCGAGATCACCGGAAATTTGTCGAAGGCCGCCAACACCGGTTGATCGGACATTTCGCTAGGCCGGGCTGTCGAAATGGCTGATACCTGAGCCACTTGTCCTGCCATTTTCATCGCGTACAGTTAGGGCATGCAACCTGCGCCCGTCGACATTGCCGCCCGATCCTGCGCACTGTTTCTGGACGTCGACGGGACGCTGCTCGAGTTGCGAGAGCATCCCGACGACGTCCGTGCCGAGCCCGCTCTGGTCACGCTGCTGACGCGCACGCAGGATTGCCTGGACGGCGCGCTCGCACTGGTCAGCGGCAGGCCTGTCGCTGACGTCGACCGTATATTCTCGCCAGCGCGTTTTCCGGCGGCAGGTGCGCACGGCGCGGAGCTGCGCCTGGCCGATGGCGAAATGTTAACGACGGACGGCGGCCGGCTGCCGCCTCGTATCCTCGAGGAGCTGCAGAGCTTCGTCAGGACGCGGTCCGGGCTCTTCATCGAGCAAAAAAGCGGCGGTATAGCGCTACATTATCGCCGTGCCCCCCAGCTCGAGCACGAGTGCCGAAACCGCCTGCATGCGCTGCATTCCGACATTGCCGACCACTACCGGTTGCTCGAGGGCAAAATGGTGCTGGAACTGGTGCCCCGTGCTGTCGACAAAGGGGAAGCAGTTCTGAGACTCCTGGCGTACGAACCGTTCTTCGGCCGGCGTCCGGTATTCGTCGGTGACGATGTCACCGACGAAGACGGATTTCGAACCGTCAACGAGCGGGCAGGCATTTCTATTTACGTTGGTGACGCTCAGAGCAGCGAGGCCCGGTACACGCTGCCGAACGTTGCCGCTGTACACGCCTGGTTATGTGCGATCATCGGGGAATCGGAATCCGGCCTGCACGAGGGGGGGTGTTGATGGCAAGTCTCGATCTCGGCGTCATCGGCAATTGCCAGATCGCTGCTCTGGTTGACGAATCTGCAACGATCGTGTGGAGCTGCCTGCCGCAGTTCGATGCGGATCCGATGTTCTGTCGTCTGCTGCGCCGTGAGGACGAAGCACAGCTGCCCGGATTCTTCGAGGTGGACCTGCTCGACGCGGAGCGTTCGGATCAGTCTTACCTCACGAACACGGCAGTGCTCCGGACCGATCGCCATGACCGCCGCGGCGGTGTCGTTCGCATCACGGATCTCGCGCCGCGGTACGAATACGTTGGTCGAATGTTCACGCCGATGATGCTGCTCCGACGCATCGACCCTGTCGCAGGCCGCCCCCGCGTGCGGATACGCCTCCGGCCCGCGCGGAACTACGGTGCAGCGGCCTGCGAGACGACCCATGGCAGCAATCACATTCGCTACGTCGGTGCCGACACGACGCTACGCTTGACGACGGATGCTGCGTTGACGCACGTGCTCGAGGAAAACGCGTTCGTTCTTGATCGGCCGATGTATTTCATTCTGGGCCCCGACGAGACGATACGCGAATCCTGTGCCGACGCGTTTCACACGCACTACCGCGCAACCCGCCATTACTGGCAGGAATGGTCGCGCGGCCTGTCGATCCCGTTCGAGTGGCAGGAAGCCGTCATTCGCGCAGCGATAACGCTGAAGCTGTGCACGTTCGAGGACACGGGTGCCGTCGTTGCCGCGCTGACGACCTCGATCCCGGAGGCCGCGAATACCGAGCGCAACTGGGACTATCGCTTCTGCTGGCTCAGAGACAGCTATTTCGTGGTACAGGCGCTGAACCGCCTCGGCGCGACCCAGACGATGCAAAAGTATCTGGGCTACATCATGAACATTGTCGCCGGTACCGGCGACGCAGAGCTCAAACCGCTGTATGGCATAAGCGGACGCTCCCTGACTGCCGAGCAAATCGTAGATTCGCTGTCGGGTTACCGCGGCATGGGTCCAGTGCGTCGCGGCAATCAGGCGTACGAACAGGTACAAAATGACGTTTACGGCGCTGTCGTTCTGTCCGCGACGCAGTATTTTTTCGATAGTCGCCTGATCAAGTCCGGCACGGAAGCGGAATTCCGCCGTCTTGAAACGCTGGGTGAGTGGGCACGTCAGAAGTACGACCAGCCGGACGCCGGGCTCTGGGAATACCGCGGCCGCCAGCGTGTGCATACGTTTTCGAGCGTGATGTGCTGGGCCGCGTGCAACAGGCTCGGCAAGATTGCAGGCAAGCTCGGCGAGCATGAACGTGCCGCATTCTGGCGCAATGAGGCTGAGTCCATTCGCAACGTCATTCTCGAGCGCGCATGGGATCCCCGGCAGAAATCCTTTACGGAGAGCTTTGGGCGTCCCGAAATGGATGCGAGTCTTCTCACATTGCACGATCTCGGTTTTCTCGAGGCTGACGATGCGCGATTCATTTCCACCGTTGAGTGCATTGCCCGTCATCTGCTGCGCGACATGCATATGTTTCGCTACGACGCTGCCGACGATTTCGGCGAACCCGAGAACGCGTTCAACATCTGCACGTTCTGGTACATCGATGCATTGGCCAGTATCGGACGTCACGATGAGGCCAGGGACCTGTTCGAGAATATGCTGTCGCTGAGAAATTCCCTGGGTCTGCTTTCGGAGGACATCGATACTCAAACCGGTGCGCTGTGGGGTAATTTTCCGCAGACGTACAGCATGGCCGGGATCATCAATGCAGCGGTGCGGCTGAGCCGGTCCTGGGAAGAGGCGCTGTAGCCGTGTCCGACAATCGTCTGATCATCGTCTCCAATCGCGTCGCTATGCCGAAGAAGCGGGGTGCCGCTGCCGGTGGCCTGACCGTCGGCATTCTCGCTGCGCTGAAAGAGCAGGGCGGTATGTGGTTCGGCTGGAGCGGCAAGCTGACCGACGCCGATGCTCAGCAGCCGGACGTCGTCACGAAGGGAAACATCGACTATGCAACGATCGCGCTGAGCGAACACGATTTCGAACATTACTACAATGGCTACAGCAACCGTGTGCTCTGGCCGGTCTGTCACTACCTGCTCGATTTCATGCACTACGAGTCAGCAGATTTCGACGCCTATGTGCGCGTCAATGCGCTGTTTGCACGCAAACTCGCCGCATTGATCGAGCCCGACGACGTCATCTGGGTGCACGATTATCATCTGATACCGCTCGCATCGGAGCTGCGCTCCGCGGGCGTCTCGAATCCGATCGGCTTCTTCCTGCACGTACCGTTCCCGAGCTACGAGGCGTTTCGCGCGGTACCCGGACACGATTTTTTGCTGCGCTCGATGTGCGCGTACGATGTCCTTGGCTTCCACACTCCGGGTGACCTCGCCGCATTTCGGACCTGTATCGCCGAGCCGATCGTCGGTGCCCAGTTCGAAGGGCGAAACACGATCAGGGTATCGGGTGGCACGATCGTCGCGGACGTCTTTCCGATCGGTGTAGACGTCGAGGAAATTCAGAGCCTGTCGGCAGAAGGCAACAAGTCCGTACGCGTCAGCAAGATGGTGAATAGCCTGAACGGCCGACAGCTGCTGCTGGGCGTCGACCGGCTCGATTACAGCAAGGGACTCACACACCGGTTCGCCGCCTACGAGCGTTTGCTGGAGAAGTACCCGAACGCGCGAAATAATGTGACGCTGATGCAAATTGCGCCACCGACACGAACCGGCATACGTGCTTATGACGAAATTCGCGCGGAGCTCGAGCAGCTGTCGGGCCGCATCAACGGGCGATTTGCCGACACGGACTGGGTGCCGATTCGCTATCTGAACAAAGGGGTGAGCCGAAAGCCGCTGATGGGTTTATTCCGGAACGCAGCCGTCGGCCTCGTTACGCCGATCCGCGACGGCATGAATCTCGTCGCGAAGGAATACGTTGCCGCCCAGGACCCGAAGGATCCCGGGATGCTCGTGCTATCGAGCCTGGCCGGCGCGGCCTGCGAACTCGAGGAAGCGCTTATCGTTAATCCGTATGATCGCGACAGCGTTGCGGACGGCATCGCAACGGCGCTGAATTTGCCGGTCGAAGAGCGGCGTGACCGGTACGCGGCGATGCTTGCGACGCTGAAAAAAAATGACATTACGGCCTGGCGCAGGCGGTTCGTCAGCGCATTACTCGAGCGAACCTGACGTCCGGCTCAATTTCCCGCGTCTGCTGCGATCTCCTTCATCGAGCGCGACGGGTCCGCAAGTTGTGCCGGATCGGGTGTCGCACCGGCCGCAACGAGTTTCTTGGAGACGATGAACTCCGGCGGCGAATTGACCGCATCGGTCGACAGCAGCCTGCCTCCCTGCAGATAAAACGCGGCAAATTTCCGCGACGCCGGGTCGCCGCGAACCACGACCTCGTCATAGCCCTGGGACAAGCCCGCGATCTGCAGCTTGAGATCGTATTGATCCGACCAGAACCATGGGCAGTCCTCGGCCGGGCGATCGCGCCCGACGATCGCTGCGGCGGCGAGCTTTCCCTGCTCGATTGCGTTGTGCACGCTTTCGAGCCGCCCGTCCCTGCCATAGTGAACGAGCGGCCTGCGCGTGCAGTCCCCGGCGGCAAAAATACCGGGATCAGCGGTGCGCGCGTCACGGTCAACGACGATGCCATCAGAGCAGGTCAGACCGGATTCTCGCGCCAGCTCGTCGTTTGGCACTATGCCGATACCGATCAGCACGAGATCGGCGCGCAGCACCGAACCGTCCTCGAGTTCGGCTCCCGCAACGCGCCCCCGTTCGCTGACGAGTCTCGCAAGCCGGGCGTCGGTCCGTATGTCGACGCCATGCGAACGGTGTTCCCGCTCGTAGAATTCGCTGATCAAGGGGCTGGTCACGCGCGCGAGAACGCGGGGAGCGTACTCGAGCACCGACACGTTGAGGCCCAGCTGCCGCGCAGAGGCTGCGGCCTCGAGGCCGATGTAGCCGGCACCGATGATGACGATGTTGGA
>JBFHXQ010000180.1:0-6404 GCA_041598895.1 Woeseiaceae bacterium
AAACGCCAGAGGGGCCCAAAGAGGCAGCGTGACAAGTGCCGCCATCAAGAATGAGACAACTGTAGGAATGCGCCTTTACCGGGTGTTTTTTTTGAGATTCTTAGTGTCTCTCGCTGCGTTCCCGATAGCAACGGCGGGGCCACCCGGTTTTCCGCTACACGGGTTACCTGTAGCATCCCTGCCATGACGCTTATCAAGGCCTATCTCGGCACGCTGATCCCGTTCCTGGTAATCGACATTGCCTGGATCGCGCTGGTGCTGCGCAACTTTTACCAACAGCAAATCCCGGAACTGCTCGGCGAGTCCGCGAACGGTGCTGCGGCCCTTGTTTTCTACATCGTCTACGTCGCGGGCATCGTGTATCTCGCCGTACTGCCGGCCCTCAAGGCGCGCAGTATGCGGCTGGCGCTTTTGAACGGCGCGGCGCTCGGCGCCCTCGCCTACGGCACGTACACGGTCACGAACTACGCGATCTTCACGGCCTGGACGTTGGCGCTGGTCGCTTCCGACATCATCTGGGGGACGGTTCTGACGGCCGTTTGCGCAATCTGCGGGTATTCTGCTGCGCGCCGAGGCGCGGAGGCCGAGTCGCGGTGATGCGTGGACGCGAAACCACGGGCGACCCAACGGATCTGCACCAGCCCTGGGGCGCTAAATCAATAATGCACTCCAACAAAGGCGCGTCCCGCGGCGTGGCAATCCGGCCCGTTGTTTTTAGCGCTGGCACCGCTGGCGAGCTTCAGGCACTATTCCGGCGGACGAAATAGCGGGGCGACCGGTCGGTCGCCAATCTCCACCGCCGTAAAACCGCGCTCCGGGCGCGGATGTCAAGTCAGCTATGCGACCTGCACAGCCAGCCTTGACACGATCAATCCAATCATTAATTCTCTAATTTACGGATAATTAGAGCTATTTTTTAATGTCAATTATTACCCAAGAATCAGCGCCAACCGCGCTGGCTGTCGGGAAAACCGCGGATTCGGCAGGTGACGGTCGCCGGGTTCGCCCGTCGACCTTCGCACGCCTGGCGGCCGTTGTGCGGGCACCGCGCTTTGGCCTCCTTCTCGGGATCCTTTTGGGGGGCGCTGCCATGGCCCAGGAAGCGGCCATGCCACCCACGCCGTCCGCGCCGCCTGACTTCGTAACCCTGCAGCAGAACTGGTGGAGCTACTTCGAGGGCGCAGCCGCAGAGATCGAGCCAAAAGTGGGCTCGTTTCTGAACACGGTTGCCGTCCAACTGGCAGACCTGAGCCCACAAAACCAGGCATCCGCCACGTCGGTCCTGGAAGCGGTGCGCGACAATTTCGAGGTGTACCTGTCGCTCCTCGATGGCGGTGAACCGGCGCACTCCGAACTTCCGGACCCCGCCGTCAGCTATTCGATCGAGGAGCTACTGACAATCGCGGCAACTGCGCGAGAAGCGCGCGCGCTCGCACGCGCCGCGGAGCTCGAAGTCGAACGTGAGCAGCGCACCTTGGACGGCGCGAGCCGGCGCCGTGACGTGGTATTCAAGGAATACCTGAGTGCGGCTGCGCACGACGAGCGCTGGCTTTCCGCTTTGCGTGTCGTTCGCGCGCGCTCGGCGCTCGAAATCTCGCGTCGCCGGCTCGAATTGCTGTCCCGCAATCACGATGCGGCGGCCGCGTTCGCGGCGAATGCAACGGCGCGGGTGGAGCTCGCACGGGGGCGCCTTGCTGGTGACCTCGACGAAGGCGCTATTGCCACGCTGGACACGGATGTCGACGCGAAGGCCTTAGAGGTCACACATGCGGAAGAACGTCATCGCGAAGCACAGCTCGCCGCCAGCAACCTCGAATTGGACACGGCGCGCGGTCGATCCGAACAGCGGCTGCAAGGGCAGCGCCTGCTGGATGCGGATATTCGCCTCGCCCAGTCCCGGATAGCGCTGGCTCTGATCGAGGCCAGGCAATGGTGGGCAGAACTAGATCGTAACGAGCGGTCAAGTCTGGATGCTGTGACCGATGCAGTGCTCGCCTGGTCGGAAATCCTGCGTGGCGTACGCGAGCGGATACCACAATGGAAGCGTGAGACCGAAGACGAACTCCTGGCAGTGCAGAGCATGGATCGGGACGGGCTCGATCGTGCATCTCGGAGACTTCTCGATCAGCGACTTGGCACTGCACAGAGCACGTTAGCCCGGCTCGCCGAGCTTGATGCCGAAACAGCCGATCTCGATCTGCTGATTCTGGTAATCGATGGCGCGGTTGCCGAGCGATCCGGACCATTCCAGTCATGGCTCTCGAACAGCAGTCGGCTGGCTAAGACTACCTGGATACGCGTTACCGACGTAACCGAACTGACGCTCTTCTCGGTTGGCGATACGCCCGTCACAGCCGGTGACATCGTACGCGTACTGATTATTTTGCTCATTGCCTCACTTCTGTCGCGCGGGCTGCACCGCGCTTTCAATCGGGTCGGCGACCGACAGTCCGTCGGATCGCAGGCATCCCTGTACACGATCAGCCGGCTATTGCACTACACGATTATCATCGTCGCGGTGTTCATCGCGTTGACCTCGATCGGTCTCAATCTCGGCAGCCTGGCCCTGGTTGCCGGTGCGCTGTCTGTCGGTATCGGTTTCGGTCTGCAATCGATCGTCAACAATTTCGTTTCCGGACTGATCATCCTGTTCGAGCGCACGCTGCGCGTGGGTGACTACATCGAACTCGACAACGGATTAACCGGCACGGTCAAGGCAATCAATGTGCGTAGCACGATGATCAATACGAACGACAACATCGACATCGTCGTGCCCAATTCCGAATTTGTCACGACGCGACTGACCAACTGGACGCTGGGCGAACATATTCTGCGCGTGCGAATTCCCTTCGGTGTCGCCTACGGGAGTGACAAGGAGCTGGTCAGGAAAGCGGCGATTGAGGCAACCGAGGAAGTGCCGTACACGCTTACGCACATGCCGGGCCGCGAGCCGGACGTCTGGCTCGTCGAGTACGGCGACAACAGCCTCAATTTTCTGCTGCTGGTTTGGGTCAATCGCCTGGGCGCCAGGCGACCGACACGCACGCGTGCAGCCTATCTCTGGGCGCTCGAGACCAAACTGAGGAAATACGGCATTGATATCCCGTTTCCGCAGCGCGACCTGCACCTGCGTTCAGGTTGGCCAAACATGCTCGAAATCGCCGCTGGCAGGCACACCGTGGGAGAACCGGAGACTGTCGTCGGGCCGGCTTTCATCGCCGAGAAAACGGACAACCCGGCCCCCAGACCGGATCTCGCGCCCGCCGCAGGAGAATGACGGCTTGAAGGGTGGACAGGGGGGCAGCTAGCTGAGCCGGGCGATAAGCGCCCTAGCCTCAGCCTCCAGGTCCCGCAGCCGTACCTTCGCCTTCGCGAGGAAGTCCGCTGAGAACCGCTCCGGTTCCGACCAGTAGCCGCCGGCGATATCGCAACGCTTGGCCAGCGCCGACACTCCGAGCTTTTTGAGCTCGAACGACAGCGTCGTCCACGTGTCGCTGAGCTTCTCTTCCTTGGCGAAATCCCGCTTGCCGTTTGCATTCAGGGCACGCAGGTAAACGGCAGTCTGCCGCGTCGCGCGGATGACGCCCTGCAGGGCCTGCCTGGATTCCTCGCGACGCCGGTGTCCGGCGCGCGCGAGGTTTGCGAGATAGCGGCCGAGATTCGCGAGCAGCGCCCTGAGCGCGGATTCGGTGCCAGCGGTAGCCATCCGTCATAAGTAGCAGAGATGCGGTCGCCCGGGCAATCGCTCGTACCCGAACGCAACCCCGAAACCGAGCGAGGCCCGCGCAACGATCGCGGCGGTCGAGGCGTCGGTCAGCCGCCGAAACGCTTCAGTAGCCGGTACCAGTACTCAATCGCCTTGTCGAACTCCGTCACGCCGATGCGCTCGTCGAGACCATGCGCCCGGTTGTCGTCGCGCTTTGTGAAAATCGCTGACACGCCGTAGACGGGGATGCCCACCCGACGCAGGAACAGGCCGTCGGTCGCACCGGTCGACATCACGGGGATCACGGGCGTACCGGGCCACATGGCCTGCGCGATGTCTTCGACGGGTCCGAGCACATCCGGCAGCAGCGGTGACGGCGGCATCGACGGGCCCCAGGTCGCGGCGGTGCGCCTGACTGAGACGGACTCGCTGCCCATGATGTCCGCAAGTGTCGTTTCGACCTCGTCCAGTTCGATACCGGGGTATATACGACAGTTCACCGTTGCGGTCGCGCCGCGCGGCAGCGCGTTTTCCGCATGCCCCGCGTCGAGTTCGGTCGCGACGCAGGTCGTCCTGAGCGTCGAATTCAGATACGGAGAGGCCTTTGCCACACGCTCGGCCGCCTTGACGTCACCGCGGGATGCAGCACGCATCGCGTCGCCGAGATCGCCCGGCGTCACGTCGGCAGTCCTCGCGAGCCGGGTGCGGCTCGTCTCGTCCAACTGCAGGGGAAATTCGTGCTCCGCCAGCCGACCAAGCGCCGCGGCGAGGTCGTAAATCGCGTTGTCTGCGCGCGGCACCGAACTGTGTCCGCCCGCGTTCGTGGCCGTCACGTAAAACGTTTGATAGAGCTTCTCGCTGTTTTGGACTGCGAACAGGCTGGGCTTGCCGTCGTCATCGTAGAGGCCGCCGCCACCGTCGGAGTTCAGTGCAAAGGCCGCCTCGATGAGGTGCCGCCCCTCGGTGGCCAGCCAGTCGGCGTGCCGGCCGTCGGTCTCCTCGTCGCCGGTGATCATGCCGATCAGATCCCGTTCGGGCACGTAGCCCTCTTCGCGGAGGCGAATGAAATTCGCCACGATCGACACCACGCCGGTCTTGTTGTCGAGCGTGCCGCGTCCGTAATACCAGCGCTCGTCCTTGCCAAACTCGAACGGCGGAAACGACCAGCCGGCCGGATCCGCCTGCACGACGTCGATGTGCGCCATCAGCAGCACCGCTTTGCCATTTCCGCGGCCGCGATAGCGCACGACGAGACTTGCCTTGTCATCGCCCGGGCTCACGATCTGCACATCTTCGCTGGGGAAACCGGCCGCCAGCAACCGCTTTGCCGCCGCATCGACGGACGCGACGATCAGCTCCGGATGGTCTGCCGTGGACTCGAAATTGACGAGTTCCGCGAGCAGCACCTCGGCGCGCAGATTCGGTGATGTGCCAAAGTCGGCGAGCGCTCCCCCTGACAAAAAGCAAGCGAGCAGCCCTATGGCAATATTTCGCGGCATAAGCGGACTCCCGTTGCGGATTCGAACAGATCAAAAAAAAACCGGCTTGTGGTCTCGCGCGGACTTTTTCCGGACGGCCCGCATGGATACCGCCGCGCCGTCGCCGACGCGATTTTGACACAAACGGACCCGCGCGCTGAACCGCCACCGAGGCAAACATCCCGACCGGGTGTTAGCCGAGCCTGCTCCGCAAACGCAGAAGGCCGTCTTTCCGACGGCCTTCAGGCGTTTGGAGCGGGAAATGCAGCGCGCTTGACGCGCTCAATCTGTGCACTGCAGCGAATCCGCGCGCTGAACCGCCACCCGGCTCATTCTTTTGACCCTGTGTTAGCCGAGCCTGCTCCGCAAACGCAGAAGGCCGTCTTTTCGACGGCCTTCAAGCGTTTGGAGCGGGAAACGAGGCTCGAACTCGCGACCTCAACCGTGGCAAGGTTGCGCTCTACCAACTGAGCTATTCCCGCAGCGTATGAGCGTCCCGCGACATCCCGCGGGTGGCAAATTCTTAGGGTTTGGGGCCCGGGTGTCAAGGCACCGTCGCACGGTCCGTCGCGGCGCTAGCCCTGGTCGCTGACGATGAACGGCCACGCGGCCCGCAGGTACACGAACATGGACCAGATCGTCATGCCGGCCGCAATCACGAGCAGGCTGAAGCCGATGCCGTAGATGTCGAAACCCAGCAGCTCGTTTTCGTACACCATAAAGCCGATGCCGAACATCTGCAGCGCCGTCTTGATCTTGCCCGCCCAGCTCACCTTGACGTTCGCGCGCTCCCCAATTGTCGCCATCCATTCACGGAGCGCAGACACGGTGATCTCGCGACCGATTATGATCATGGCGATGAAGTCCACGAAAAATTTCGGATCCGCCTGCACCAGCATCACCAGCACGATAGCGACCATGAGTTTGTCGGCAACGGGATCGAGAAACTCGCCGAACCGGGAGGTCTGATTGAAGCGCCGCGCGACCCAGCCATCCAGCAAGTCCGTTATTGCCGCAAATCCGAACAGGATTGCCGCGATCGGCCGTGCGTGTGGGAACGGGCTGTAGAACAGCGCAATGACCGCCGGGATTGCCGCGATGCGCAGCAGCGTCAGAAAGTTGGCGAGGTTGAATTTCACCGGCGGTCCCTGTCGTTATGGCTGTCCATCGAGATGCAGATCATTGTATATCGATTCCGCCAGGGCGCGACTGATGCCGCG
>JBFHXQ010000181.1:0-6362 GCA_041598895.1 Woeseiaceae bacterium
ACCGCGTGACCTGCTGCACCTCGCCGTGGGTATGAGCACGAAACCGCACGCACGCATTCGCCGCATCGATCTCAGCGCAGTCACCGGGGCGCCCGGCGTTGTGGCGACCTGCGTCGCTGCCGACATTCCGGGCGACAACAACTGCGGACCGATGCTCGCCGACGAACCGATACTTGCCGACTCGACCGTCGATTACGCAGGCCAGGCCATATTCGCCGTTGCGGCGCTGACCGTCGACGACGCACGCCGGGCCGCGAAGCTGGCGCATATCGAGTACGCGGAGCTCGAACCGATCCTGGATCCGCTGACCGCCGTGGAGAAACAGTCGTTCGTGCTGCCCACCGAGACGATCCGGCGCGGGGAACCGCATGACGCACTGGAGGAATCGCCGCACCGCGTCACGCGCCGGCTCTCCCTCGGCGGCCAGGACCAGTTCTATCTCGAGGGCCAGATCGCGATGGCGATTCCTCAGGAGGACCGGAATCTCCTCGTCTACAGCTCGACCCAACATCCTGACGAGGTGCAGCACCTCGTGGCGCACGCCACAGGTCGCGATTCGAAGGATGTCGTCGTCATTTGCCGCAGGATGGGCGGTGCGTTCGGCGGCAAGGAAACGCAGGCTGCTCCGGTCGCCTGCATTGCTGCGATCATGGCCGTCAAGACCGGACGCGCCTGCAAGCTCCGGCTCGATCGCGACGACGACATGCTCATGACCGGCAAGCGGCACGATTTCGTAATCGACTACGACGTCGGTTTCGACGACAGCGGGCGCATCCGCGGGATCGACTTCATGTTCGCATCGCGCTGCGGCATCTCGGCCGATCTGTCCGGCCCGGTCAACGATCGCACGATGTTCCATTGTGACAATGCGTATTTCCTCGAGAACGTGAACATAACGTCACACCGGTGCAAGACGAACACCGTGTCGAACACCGCGTTTCGCGGCTTCGGCGGTCCGCAGGGCATGTTCGCAATCGAATATGCAATCGACGATATCGCCCGCACGCTGAAACTCGATCCCATCGAAGTCAGGCGGCGCAATTTCTACGGCATCGGCGAACGCAACGTGACGCAGTACCAGCAAACCGTCGACGACAACATCATCCACGACCTGTTCGACAAGCTCGAAGCCGATGCCGATTATCAGGGCCGCCGCGAGGAGATCCGCAACTTCAATCGATCCGGCGGCGTGCTGAAACGCGGTATTGCAATGACGCCGGTAAAATTCGGCATCTCGTTCACGGCGACACACCTGAACCAGGCCGGCGCGCTCGTGCACGTGTACAAGGACGGTACGGTGCATTTGAATCACGGCGGCACCGAGATGGGGCAGGGCCTTTTCATCAAGGTTGCGCAGGTCGTCGCCGACGAATTCGGCATCAGCATCGGGCGCATTCGCACGAACGCATCCGATACGAGCAAGGTGCCAAACGCGTCCGCGACCGCGGCCTCGAGTGGCTCCGACATCAATGGCAAGGCCGCGCAGGTGGCGGCTTCGAAGATCCGTGCCCGCCTGACGGAATTCGCGGCGCGGCATTTCTCGGTGCCCGAGGCCGTGATCGATTTCGGCGGCGATCGCGTCCAAGTCGGCAAGCAGACGCTCGCTTTCGAGGAGCTCGTGCAGCTTGCCTGGTTCGATCGCGTGTCGCTGTCGGCGACGGGCTTTTACAAGACACCGAAGATCCATTACGACCGCAGGACGTTCAGCGGACGCCCGTTTTTCTATTTTGCCTACGGCGCCGCAGTCAGCGAGGTTATCGTCGATACGCTGACTGGCGAATATCGCATCCTGCGCGTCGACATACTCCACGATTGCGGCGACTCACTGAATCCGGCCGTGGATCTCGGCCAGGTCGAGGGCGGCTTCGTGCAGGGTGTGGGCTGGCTGACGTCCGAGGAGCTCTGGTGGAACGAAGCGGGGGAACTCAAAACCCATGCGCCATCGACGTACAAGATCCCGACCTGTTCGGATCTGGCCGTCGACTTTCGCGTCGAACTCCTGCAAAACGCGGCGAACCGCGAGGATACGATTTACCGCTCGAAGGCGGTGGGCGAGCCGCCGCTCATGCTCGGAATATCCGTGTTCCAGGCGCTGCGTGACGCGATTGCGAGCGACGCAAACCCGCTGCCCGACCTGACGGCGCCGGCGACGCCCGAGGCCGTGCTGCGGGCAATCGGGAGTCTGGCCCCGTGAACGACTGGGTCGACGACCTCGAGCGACTGCTTGCGGCAGGGGAGCCTGTCGTGCTCGTAACGATCGCGGGTATCCGCGGCTCGGCGCCGCGCGAAGTCGGCGCGAAAATGCTGGTCACGAGGCGTGAGACGATCGGCACGATCGGTGGCGGCCAGCTCGAATATCGCTGTGCGCGTATCGCGTTCGAGCTGCTCGGCGGCAACGCGGATCCCGAGCTGCGCAGATTTCCGCTCGGGCCGTCCATGGGGCAGTGCTGCGGTGGTGTCGTCGACGTGCTCTTCGAGTCGTTGGCAGATTCGCCGCCAGGCTGGCTGCGGGAGCTGTGTGCGCTGTCTGACCGGCGTGAGGCAGCCGTCCTGGTGACGGGGACACGGCCCGGCGGATTCAAGGCGGTCGTCACCGCTGGGCACGTGATCGACTCCGGCACCGGAATGCCGGATGCCGCCCTCATGCGGGCGCGCGTGCTGCTCGAGGTTCGCGGCAGCGCCGAGCGCGGCGATGATTGTCTTTTCGAGCCGATTGCCCCCAGCGACTTCACTATCGCGGTTTTCGGCGCGGGCCACGTGGGCTGCGCCGTCGTCAGGACGCTGTCGGGTCTCGACTGCAGCGTGCGCTGGATCGACAGCCGCAGGAATGTATTTCCGGACACGCCGGCTGCAATTCAGACGATCGAGACAGCCGATCCTGCGCTCGAAGTGGCTGCGCTCCCCCCCGGCAGCTTCTATCTCGTCATGACGCACAGCCACGCGCTCGATTTCGATATTTGTGACCGCATATTGAGACGCGGCGATGCTGCTTTCTGCGGCCTGATCGGCTCAAAGACGAAACGCCGCCGTTTCGAGAAGCGCCTGCGCGCGCTCGGCATGCCTGACACCGCACTCACGACGCTCGTGTGCCCGATCGGCATTGCCGGTATCCGGGGCAAGAGGCCGGCCGAAATTGCGATCGGCGTGACGGCGCAGATGCTCGAGATTCGGGAGCGAAGCCTGCGGAAGGTCGTTCCGGCGTCCGCACCGAACGTAACCCCGATTCGCAGCTAGCATGGAAGCGTATGTCGCGGACTGGCTGAACCTTCTGCTGCGCTGGCTGCACTTCGTGACCGGCATTGCGTGGATAGGCTCGTCGTTCTATTTCATCTGGCTCGACAATCATCTTGAAGCACCCCGATCGTCGACCGATGCCGCGAACGGCGTCGGCGGCGATCTCTGGGCGGTGCACGGTGGTGGTTTCTATCATGCGCAGAAGTACCGGGTTGCACCTGCCGAGATACCGAAAACCCTGCACTGGTTCAAGTGGGAGGCCTACACGACATGGATCTCGGGAATGCTGCTGCTCGCGCTCGTGTACTGGTACGGCGCGCAGGTGTATCTCATCGACCCGACCGTAGCCGACCTGTCGGTCGCTGCCGCCGTCGGAATTTCGCTTGCATTTATCGTCGGCGGCTGGCTCGTCTATGACCTACTGTGCCGATCGCCGCTCGGCCGCAACGATAGCGTCCTGGCCGCCGTGCTGCTGCTGCTCACGTCGATCCTGGCGTGGTCGCTGTGCGCGCTGTACGGCGGGCGTGGTGCATATATCCATTTTGGCGCCGTACTCGGCACGATCATGGTTGCGAACGTCTTTTTCGTGATCATTCCCGGCCAGAAGGCAATGGTCGACGCGGGCAAACGCGGCGAGGCGCCCGATCCTGCACCAGGTATACGCGCCAAGCAGCGCTCGGTACACAACACCTATTTCACGCTGCCGGTGCTGTTCGTCATGACGAGCAATCACTATGCGATTACGTATAGCCATGAATTCAACTGGGCGATCCTGATCGCGATATCGCTCGCTGGCGCGCTGATTCGCGTGTACTTCGTTGCCCGTCATTCCGGCAACGCGTCGATATTGCCGATGTTTCTCGCCGTCGTGCTGCTTGTGGCCGTCGCCGTGCTGCTCGCGCCCCGGTCGAGCGCATCGACGTCGGCCGCGGTGGCGTTTGCGGACGTACGAGCCGTCGTGCACGCGCGCTGTGCGAACTGTCACGCCGAGACGCCGACGCATCCGGCGTTCCCGGCAGCGCCGGGCGGCGTTGTACTGGACGACGATGCGGCGATCATTGCCGAAGCGCAGCGCATTCACCAGCAAACCGTCGTGACTCGTGTGATGCCGATCGGTAATCTGACCAATATGACCGAAGCCGAGCGCGACCTGATCGACAGCTGGTACCGGGCGGTGTCCATCGAGGCGGTGCCGTGAGCGGTGTGCGGTATCCTCGCGACCTTCGCGGCTACGGCAAGCGGGCGCCCGATCCCCAGTGGCCGGAAGATGCGCGCATCGCCGTGTAGTTTGTCATCAATTACGAGGAGGGTGCGGAGAACTGCATCCTGCACGGTGACGGTGCATCCGAGGCGTTCCTGTCCGAAATCATCGGCGCGGAGGCGTATCCGGGCCGGCGGCACATGAACATGGAATCGCTGTACGAATACGGCGCTCGCGCCGGTTTCTGGCGGCTGCACCGACTGTTCGTCGAACGGAAGATGCCGGTCACCGTATTTGGCGTCGCCATGGCGCTGGAGCGCAATCCGGAGGCCGTCGCCGCGATGCAGTCGGCTGATTGGGAGATCGCGACGCACGGCTATCGATGGCTGGATTACATCGACACAGACCTGGAGACGGAGCGCGAGCACATGCGTCGGGCGATCGTTATCCATACGCGAGTGACGGGCGCACGGCCGCTTGGCTGGTACCTCGGCCGCTGCAGCGAGAACACGCATCGGCTCGTGGCCGAAGACGGCGGCTTCGTGTACAACGCCGACAGTTATGCAGATGATCTGCCGTACTGGGATTATTCGCATGCCAACCCGCAGCTGATGGTTCCTTACACGCTTGACGTGAACGACATGCGTTTCGCGACGCCGCAGGGCTTCAACTCCGGCCAACAGTTTTTCGACTATCTGAAAGACAGCTTCGACATGCTGCATGCCGAGGGGTCGCGCATGCTGTCGATCGGGCTGCACTGTCGGCTCGTGGGGCGCCCCGGACGTGCCGCTGCGCTTGCACGTTTCCTCGATTACGTTGCACGTTTCGACGACGTCTGGATTGCGCGACGCATCGACATTGCGAACCACTGGCGCGACCGGTACCCGGCAGAGCACGCATGAGCGCCCCGGATCGCGACTTTGTGGTCCGCTACGGCGCCGTCTATGAGCACTCCCCGTGGGTGGCCGAGCGCGCGGCCCCGCTCGCAGCAGGCAACGACGACATGGAACGCATCGCCCGGATCATGGCGGAGTGCGTCGATAGTGCCACGCGCGCCGAGCAGCTCGCGCTGATCCGCGCGCATCCGGATCTCGGCTACAGGACCCGTATCGGCGACGGTCTTAGCGAGGACTCGCGAGCGGAGCAGGCGAGCGCCGGCCTCGACCGATGCAGCGCGGAGGAATTCACACGCTTTCGCGAGCTCAATGCCGCGTACAAAAATAAATTCGGTTTTCCCTTCGTGATCGCGGTGCGCGGTCTTGGTCGCGCCGAGATTCTCGACAGCTTCAGTACGCGGCTGCATAACGATTACGACGAGGAGTTTCGAACGGCGCTCAGAGAAATACACAAGATCGCCCGGCTGCGTATCGAAAGCCTGAGTGCTGCAAATGGGCGCTGAGGAGCACCCGTTCCGGCGGTGGATTCGCCTCGAGCAGCCGCGGCTCGGCACGCGCGTGACGTTCGCAACCGATGAATTCTTTGCGGCCAAGGAGCGGCTGATCGAGCCGGACCCACCTGTGTTCATCGACGGAAAGTACGATTTGCACGGCAAGTGGATGGACGGATGGGAGAGTCGCCGCCGGCGTACGCCGGGGCATGACTACTGCGTCATCCGCCTTGGCGTTCGGGGAATCGTTCACGGCGTTGACATCGACACGAGTTACTTCACGGGGAATTATCCGCCAGAGGCATCCATTGACGCCTGCGTCAGCGACGAAGACGTGTCGGACGGCGACTGGGTGCAAATATTGGCCAGGACGGAACTCGAAGGGGACGCCCATCACTATCTGGCGATCAATGACCATCGCAGCTGGACTCACCTGCGCCTGAACATCTATCCGGATGGCGGCGTTGCGCGATTGCGCGTATTCGGCGAAGTCCGCCCGGACTTTTCCGGGCTCGATCACCCGATCGATCTCGTCGCCCT
>JBFHXQ010000182.1:0-6350 GCA_041598895.1 Woeseiaceae bacterium
ACGTCACGACAAAGCCGAAAGGCACAGGTCTCGGGCTTGCGATCGTAAAAAAACTCGTAGAGGAGCACATGGGCACAATTCGCGCATACAACCACAGCGAGGGTGGTGCAGTAGTCAGCATACGGCTGCCGCTGAATGAATCGGCTCGCGAAGCGATGATTGCGAAAGTGCCCGGGCACGCCGAACGAAGGAGGGAAAGAGCATGAGTCAGGCTCATGTGCTGGTCGTAGATGACGAAGCGGATATCCGCGCACTGATATCTGAGATTCTGTCGGACGAGGGCTATAACGTAACCGTTGCGGCGAATGCCGAGGAGGCGCGCCAGGCGCGCGCCGACACCCGGCTCGACCTCGTGCTGCTCGATATCTGGATGCCCGATACCGACGGCATCACGCTGCTGCGCGAATGGTCCGACGCCGGGGACCTGAAATTTCCGGTCGTGATCATGTCCGGTCACGGGACCGTCGATACGGCGGTCGAGGCGACGCGTCTCGGCGCTGTCGATTTCGTCGAGAAGCCGCTTTCGATCGCGAAACTTTTGCGCACCGTCGAAACGGCGCTGGAGTCGGCGAATCGGCAGCATGCGAAAGGCCGCGGTCTGCTGCCGTCACTGCTCGCACCGGTTGGCCGCAGTGCTCTGATGCAGGGACTTCGCGAAAAGGTGCAGCAGTACGCACGTATGGATGCACCGGTGCTTCTGAGCGGCGAGCCTGGCACGGGCCGAGGTGCGTTTGCACGCTACCTCCATTCGCTCAGCTCACGTGCGGATGAGCCACTCATTAATCTCACTGCGGCATCGCTGACGGCGAGCAATTCAGAGGAGCAGCTCCTCGGCAGCGAAACCGGTGACGAGATACATGCCGGGGCATTCGAACGCGCCAACGACGGCACGCTGGTGATAGACGAGCTTGCCGATCTCGTTACGGATGCGCAAAAGTTGATTGTTGCGGTTCTCGAGGACGCAGCGTTCACTCGCGTCGGCGGAGTGCGACCAGTGAAACTTTCCGCTCGCGTCGTGGCAACCGTCGGCGCCGATTACGAGGCGCGCATCGAAGCCGGGCAACTGCGCCGGGATCTTGTGGCGCACATCAACGTGCTGAGCCTGCGGATACCTCCGCTGCGGGATTACGCCGAGGACGTGCCGGAACTCCTTGCCTACTACGTAGACAAACTGGTCGACTCCGAAAACCTGCCGTTCCGCCGCTTCAGCGTTGCTGCCCAGAATCGGCTCAGAAACTACCCGTGGCCCGACAACGTGCGGGAACTGAAGAGCCTCGTCCGACGTCAGTTACTGAAAGGATCCGACGACGACATATCGCTGGAAGAAGTCGAGGAGGAACTGAAGCCGACAGTCGGCAAGCACGAACCGCTCGTCAAGCAGGATCTGCTGTCCCTGCCGCTGCGTGAGGCGCGAGAGCAGTTCGAACGTTCGTATCTCGAGCAGCAGCTCGTACTCTGTGACGGGAAAGTCGGTCAGCTCGCGAAGCGCGTCGGAATGGAGCGCACGCACCTGTACCGCAAGCTGCGTTCGCTCGGCGTCGACTTCAAGTCCATCGGCGCCGACGACTGACGGGCGGGCAGGCATTTCGGCGTAACGGCCCTGCCGCGCTGTAAGGCTGGAATTCGTCGTTGGAACAGCTCGCTGCGCTTTTTGCCGACAATCAATATCCGGACCGTGGGAGCGGCATGATGGACAGGAAGTCCGGATGTCGCGCAGCCCAGGGATGGCCGAGAGCAACCTTGCCGCGATGCCCGGTACGCTTCCGGGCCGGAGTTCGGTATCGCTATGGCTGGCTGTGCTGCGCTTTTCTGCGATGGCGAACACTGCCCCGCCAGCGTTATTACCTATCGCAGGACCGGCGTCCTGCCGCGAACGTGACGTCGGCACCTGCGGTTACGGAAGCGCGGGCGCCTCCGATCGTGCATCCGCCGGATAGCCATCTAAAGGCGCCCGCTCGTCAGGGACTATCGTTCCGTCCGGCAAAAAACGGATGCCCGGGGTACCGAAGTCCTGGATGCTGAGGCCGCGAATCAGATCGAGGGCGCGGGCGCGGGAGTCTGTCTGGGGTCCGCCGGGACGAATCTGTACGGTCGAGATGATACGACCTTCGACGAAGCGACCGTCGCCGTCGACCGTCGCTAGCAGGATCGGCGCTATGCCCTTGATGCCGGCGACGCTGATTCCGTAATACGTGGCAAAATTGCCGAGACTGTAGGCAATCAGCCGGTCCCTGTAGCGTTCTATCGCGCGCACGACGTGGGGACCATGACCCAGAACGAGATCGGCACCCGAATCGACCATGCGGCGCGCGAACAGGACGACGTCGCCGCGCGGTTCGCCGAAATACTCTTCTTCCCCGAATGGCAGACGGGTCGCACCCAGTCCCTCGGCACCGCCGTGGAAAGATACGATCGTGATGTGGTGGCGGCTCGCATGCTCGGCGACGGTTTTCGCAGCGAGCTCGTAATCGAGCATCATGTTCGAATTCTTGGTGACGGCATAGGCGAGTACGGCAATGCGCAGACCATTAACCTCGAAGCTCGCGAACTCGCCCGCGCGTCCCGAGTGATGGATTCCGACCGCGTCGAGCGCTCGCATCGTGGCGGTCCGGCCGTCTTCTCCGAAATCACGGGCATGGTTGTTGGCGAGGCTCAAAACGTCGAATCCGGCACGCTTGAAATGCCGTGCATAGCGAGTGGGTGATCGAAACAGGTAGCAGGCTTTCGGATTGCTGCACTTCTTGCCGGGCTCGCCGCCGTCGACCAGAACACCTTCGAGATTGCCGAATGCGAGGTCCGCCGATTCCAGCAACGGCGTGACGGCGGCGAGGAATCCAGCGCCGTCATCGTCCGGCAGGTGATTCTGCGGATAATTCGTGCCGAGCATCATGTCACCGACCGCCGCGATCGACAGCCGCATTGCGCTGCGGTCCGGTTCAGGCGGAACCGGCGCGACGACCGGCTCGGGGACCGGCTCCGGCTCGGCCGGTGCCCGATCGGGCTCGACGATCGGTGCCGTCGAGCAGGCGCCGACAATCAGGGCCGCCAGCAAGCCGCTTATGATCCGCCTAGTCACCGAGGCGAATTCGAAGTGCATCGATTTTTGCAGCACGCAGCCGGCTGCGCAGCATGTTGAGCTTGTCCAGGTCGTCCGTTGGGCCTATACGCACCCGGAAGTAGGACTTATCGTCGATGGTGACTCGCTGAATCTGCGATTCAATCCCGTGAAGGGCGAGTTCGGCGCGGCGCCGATCCGCGTCGGCATGCGCCGAGAATGATCCAGCCTGAAGTACGTAAATTCCCGGCTTCACGACAGCCTGAGGATCGCCGTCTGTGTTTACGTCAGGTTCCTGCTCCGGTATGACGACCTCGAATTTTGGCAACATCTCGTAAAACGTGAAGCGACTTTCCTCACGCGGTGGCTGCGTCGGCGGTGGCGGCAATTCGTTATTGTCGTCCAGCGCGTCTTCGAGGCTCGCAGGACTGCGCGTCATTGCGACGACCGGCGCAAGTTCGCGGCCCTTGACGTAAATAGCGAATGCGACGGACAGCCCGATCGCGAGTCCGAACAGCATCCAAACCCAGCCCGGATAAGACTCACTTTTGCGTTTTGCCGGCGTACGCCGTTTTCTGCGTTTCGCCATTACATCGAATCCGGCGCGGATACGCCGAGAATTCCCAGACCATTGGCGATCACGACGCGGGTGGCCCGGATCAGCAAAAGTCGCGCGTCACGCAACGCGACATCGTCGACGATAAACACGTGCGCGTTGTAATAGGTGTGAAAGTCGTTCGCAAGATCACGAAGAAAGTGCACGAGATGCTGCGGTGCCCGATTCGATGCCGCAAGTTCGATGACCTCCGGATAACGGCTCAGCATGGTCATCAGCGCCTTTTCCTGCGGTTCTGCGAGAAGGCCGAGATTATCGGCGCCGTTCGCGGCGTCCCATTCGAGAGACTTCTCGGCCAGCTGCCGAAATACGCTCGCGATGCGGGCGTGCGCATACTGAATGTAATACACGGGATTGTCGTTCGAGCGGCTTTTCGCAAGCTCCAGATCGAAATCCAGATGCTGGTCGTTCGAGCGACTTACGTAGAAAAAGCGCGCAGCGTCGTTGCCGACCTCGTTGCGCAGTTCCCTGAGCGTAACGAACTCACCGGCGCGGGTGGACATCGCGAGCTTTTCGCCGCCACGATACAGCGCAACGAACTGGACCAGCTCGACCTCCAGGTCGTCCGCCGAATAGCCCATGGCTGCCAGCCCGGCTTTGAGTCGCGCGACGTAGCCGTGATGGTCGGAGCCGAGAATATTGATCAGGTAATTGTAACCGCGCTTGCGCTTGTCGAAATGGTACGCGATGTCCGAGGCAAAGTAGGTCGTTTTTCCGTTTTCCCGGACAACCACGCGGTCCTTTTCGTCGCCGAAGTCCTGGGCACGAAACCAGGTAGCACCATCCTGCCTGTACAGCATGCCGCGCTCCTCGAGCACGCGTAACGCAGTGTCGATACGATTACCAGTCGTAAGGCTCTGCTCCGAGTACCAGCGGTCGAACGTTACGCCGAACTCCGCCAGGTCATCTTCAATGTCAACACGAATCGTCTCGAGCGCCTGCTGCCGGATATGTGCAAATCCATCGCTGCCGAGCAGCGTCCTCGCTGTGTCGATGAGTGCCTCGATGACGGCTTCCTTGTCCGCCTCCTGCGGCACGTCGGCAAAGTCTCCCGGCGCCGCAACCGCGATGCCGGTCATGTCGATCGTGGACGCGATGTGCCGAATGTATTCGCCGCGATACCCGGCTTCGGGAAAGTCGACGGCAACGCTTTGCTGTTCGAGCCATCGCAGCCAGACGCTGACGCCCAGTATGTCCATCTGCCGGCCAGCGTCGTTGACGTAATACTCCCGATGTACGGAATGGCCCACCGCCTCGAGCAGATTGCCGACCGTTGCGCCAAATGCGGCGTGGCGGCCGTGGCCCACATGCAGGGGCCCGGTTGGGTTGGCAGACACGAATTCGAGCAGGATCTTGTTTTCGGTTGGCGCGCTCCCGCGGCCGTAGCCGACGCCCTGTTCGAGAATCGACCGTAATTCAGCGTGAAATGCCGCGGGGCTCAGATAGAAGTTGATGAACCCGGGGCCGGCGACCTCGACACTGGCGAGAAGCGCAGATTCCGGAAGCCGGCGCACGATGTCTGCCGCAAGCTCGCGCGGATTGCGCTTCATCGCGCGGGAAAGACGCATCGCAATGTTCGACGCGAAATCGCCGTGTCCGGCGTCGCGGGTCCTTTCGATCGTTGCCGGAACCGACAGGTCTTTCAGCGGCTCCGCGAGTTCGGGCAGTCCGGCGAGCGCGGCGTCGAGGCTCTGTGCAATAACGGATTTCATTCTGTAGCGGCAGGACACTGCGAGCCGGCAATTCTACCCGTATCGGCAAAGCAAAACTGCCCCGAGCTCATACCAGCTCGACAGGGTCAACGTCGATCGACCACTGAACCCGGCGCGCACGCGGCTCGTCTTCGATCGCGGCGCGCAAACGCCGGAGCAGCGCGTGAAGCAATTGCCTGTCCGTGCTTTGCAGGAGCAGCTGTGCGCGATAACGTCCGGCCCGCCGTGCCATCGGCGCATTGACCGGACCAAACAGTCTCAGCCCGGGCTTGTCGGTTTGCAGAATGAAGTCACGTGCGAGGTCGAGAAAGCGCCGCGCATCGACCTGTCGGTGCGCTGCGGAACGAATGAGGACGAGGCGGGAGAACGGCGGCCAGTGCGCATCGGCCCGCTCCCGAAGTTCGTCTTCCGCAACCCGCGCATAGCCGCCCTCGATGAGGTGTTGCCAGAATGCGTGCCGGGCAAACGCCGTCTGTATCAGGACCTCGCCTGGCCGGCTTTCGCGTCCTGCGCGGCCGGCAACCTGCACGATTGATTGTGCGAGCCGTTCAGGGGCACGAAAATCGGTGCCGAACAGACCCTGATCGGCATTGACGATGCCCACGAGCGTGAGGTTCGGAAAGTGGTGTCCCTTGGAGAGCATCTGGGTGCCGACGAGAATGTCGGCATCGCCCGCAGTTGCGACCTCGAGTGCCTCGTGAATCGAACCGCGTTGCTGGGTCGTATCGCTGTCGATGCGCTGAATGCGACGTTCCGGAAACCGCTGACTCAGCGTGTCGTCGAGCCGTTCCGTGCCGGCGCCCAGGGCCCTGACGGCAGAGCCGCAGTCGCCGCACTCGGAATCGAGTGCCCTGCTCGCACCGCAGTGATGGCAGCGCAGGCTCGAATCGTGTGCATGCACGGTCATGCGGGAATCGCAGCGCCGGCATTCGGCAACGTGCCCGCAGGCTGCACAGATCAATGTCGG
>JBFHXQ010000183.1:0-6344 GCA_041598895.1 Woeseiaceae bacterium
TGAGTTTCGCGACAATGTCTTCGCGTTCAGGCGCGCAAACGCGCAGATCCTGGGCGTTAGTCTCGATGATGTTGAATCGCACCAGAAGTTTGCGGAGACGTACAGCCTGCCGTTTCCGCTACTGGCTGACACGGATGGCGTGGTGTCCGATGCGTACGGCGTCAAAACGAAGAGGTTCGGGATGACGCTTGCGAAGCGTCAGACATTCCTGATCGACCCACAGGGAAAGATCGCGAAACATTATGAAAAAGTCGATCCGGAAACGCACTCCGATCAGGTGCTTGCCGATCTAAAGGCGCTCGGCGAGCCCTGCGATCGCTGAACGACTCGGTTCGAACGGACAACTCCGGCGCCGGAAAATCAGTGCAGGGCTTTGATCCCGTCATCGAGCCCGGCAATCGTCAGCGGATACATCCGATCGTCGATGATCTCCCGAACGAGCTTTATTGACGGCGTAAAGTCCCAGCGCGTTTCCGGTTCCGGATTCAGCCATATCGCGTTCGGATAGGTGCGCAGCAGGCGCTTGATCCACACGGCGCCGGGCTCGTCGTTCCAGTGTTCGACGCTGCCGCCGGCATAAACGATCTCGTACGGACTCATCGTCGCATCACCGACGAAAATCAGCTTGTAATCCGACGCGTATTTGTGAGTGATGTCTAGCGTCGGAATCCGCTCCGAATGCCTGCGCCGGTTGTCCTTCCAGAGCGCTTCGTAAATGAAATTATGAAAGTAAAAGTACTCGAGGTGCTTGAATTCGCTGCGCGTCGCCGAAAACAGCTCTTCGCAGATGCGCACATGATCATCCATCGATCCGCCGATATCGAGGCACAGCAGAACCTTGACGGCGTTGTGGCGCTCCGGGACCATGCGAATATCGAGCAGTCCGGCATTGCGCGCCGTCTTGTCAATCGTGTCGTCGAGGTCGAGCTGATCCGCAGCGCCCTCGCGCGCAAATTTGCGCAGCCGGCGCAGCGCGATTTTGATGTTACGCGTTCCGAGTTCGACCGAATCGTCCAGATTCCGGTATTCCCGCTTATCCCATACCTTGACGGCGCGACGATTGCCCGACCCCTGCTGGCCGATTCGGACGCCCTCCGGATTGAACCCATAGGCACCGAACGGAGACGTACCGGCCGTCCCTATCCATTTACTGCCACCCTCGTGCCGGTCCTGCTGCTCCTCCAGGCGCTCCTTGAGCGCTTTCATCAGCTCCTCGAATCCGCCGAGTGCCTCGATTTTCTCCCGCTCCTCGTCTGACAGCATCAATTCTGCCTGCTGGCGGAGCCAGTCCTCCGGAATGTCGGCGAACAGGTCGGAGAGCGAATCTTCGACGCCCTTGAAGTAGACGGAAAAGATGCGATCGAAGCGATCGAGCTGCGATTCGTCCTTCACGAGGCAGGCACGCGCGAGGAAATAGAAATCGTCGACGCTCTGTCCCGCGAGACCCTGCTGCATCGCCTCCAACAGCGTCAGCAGCTCCGTAATCGACGTTTTCAGGCCACCGTCGCGCAGCAGATAGAAAAACGGAATCAGCATTAGCCGCTATTGCTGCCTGGTCCGGCGATCCAGAAAAACGAGCTGCTCGAACAAATGTACATCCTGTTCATTTTTCAATAGCGCGCCGTACAACGGCGGAATTGCCTTGCGCGAATTCTCGGTTCGCAGCGCCTCCGGTGGAATGTCTTCTGCAAGCAGAAGTTTGATCCAATCCAGAAGTTCGGAAGTCGACGGCTTTTTCTTCAAGCCGGGAACTTCGCGCACCTTGTAAAACGCGTTTAGCGCTTCGCTGAGCAGACTCTTCTTGAGACCCGGAAAGTGCACATCGACGATCTTGTGCATCGTTTCCTTGTCCGGAAACTTGATGTAGTGGAAAAAGCAGCGGCGCAGAAATGCATCGGGCAGCTCCTTTTCGTTGTTACTCGTTATGACGATGATCGGACGATGCCTTGCTTTTATCAGGCGCTTGGTCTCATAGACGAAAAATTCCATGCGATCGAGTTCCTGGAGCAAATCATTTGGAAATTCGATGTCCGCCTTGTCGATTTCATCGATCAACAGCACCGGCTGCACGGCCGACTCGAATGCCTCCCAGAGTTTGCCCCGGACGATGTAATTGCCGATGTCGTGAACACGATCATCACCGAGCTGTGAATCGCGAAGCCGTGCCACCGCGTCGTACTCGTAAAGTCCCTGCTGAGCCTTGGTGGTCGACTTGATGTGCCATTCGTAAAGCGGCCGGCCGAGCGATTCCGCCACCTCCACGGCGAGCTGGGTCTTTCCCGTCCCGGGCTCACCTTTGACGAGGATCGGCCGCTCGAGCGTGACCGCCGCGTTGACTGCCATCTTCAGGTCGTCGGTCGCGACGTACGTGCTCGTACTCGTAAATCGTTGATCCGTCATTGATTCATCCGTTTAGATTGCGGTGCAGCGGTCATCTTACCGCCTGCACTCGGCGGCACAAGCGCCGCAGGGAATTCACGTCGCGGGCATCAGAAACAGTCGATGCCGTGTGGGGCCCGGCAGGAACGGACTGGAGCGGCCCTCAACCCACAGCGCGTGACCGCGACGGTAAAACGCCGACAGTGGATGCCCGCTTTGTCCGGTCGGCATGTGCAGGATGCCATTGGCCTCGTCGCCGGGGGCAACCGCAAACCGCTCTGAGGCACCAAAACTCGGGCTCTGCGCTTTTGGCATATCCAGATCCCCATTCAGCGGCCTCGCGGGCATATCGAGCCAACGGCCGAGGCCAGGAATGGCTCGGCTGAGCGGGTGCCGTATCCGTGCGATGTTGCGTTCGCCCCACGTTCGCTGTGAGAGCGGCCCGTCGAACCGCGTCTCGAAATAACGCAGATTCGCCCGCACCGCGTCGAGTAACAGCTCGTCCCAACTTGCGTAGGCGCCGGGCAAAAGGTGCTGCGGTCGATTCGCGAGCAGTTTCCAAAGCACCGCCTCGAACTGATTACTCATGCGCAAATCGACCGCGTCGCCGTACTGCGCCCGTATGGGCCCCGTCAGCCCGTGAAACACTCGCGCCTGCACTTCGAGGCGAAATGCGCGCACGAGCCGATAACCCACGGATGCCGCCGCGGCGCGCGGCAGCCAGCCGGCGGCGAGGCGTCGGTACTCCGCGAGGGCGGCGTCTTCCGACACGGCTGCAGCATCCAGAACATCGAGCAAGAGGTCACGCCAGCGCGTCAAAAACACGGCCCGATCATCGTACTGGATCGCGAGCATGTCTGCGGGATCGAACTGCTCCTGGGCATACAGCCGGTCGCGAATCTGCCCGGCCCTTGCGCCTAAGTCGTAACCGCCGTCGCCGATCCTTGCGAGCGCTTCGCCATCGGCGACCCGCGCGTTTGCGGTCCAGATTCGGCCGCCGGGCGGATTCACGAGTCGCGGATAGCTCCCGGGAGACAGCCAGCCCGTCCAGCCGTGTCCGGTGCTCCAGTCACTCGGCAGCGTCGGATCGTAGTCCGTCCTGATCGGTATGCGCCCGGCAATTGTCCAGCCGATGTTGCCCGCAGCGTCGCCGACGACAAAATTCTGCGGCGGTATACCCATCGAGTTGGCGACATCGAGCGCCTGGCGCACCGAGTTTGCGGTCTCGAGATCGATGAGATTCAGATTGACGGATTCGGCATCGTGCGCCGTCCAGCGGATCGCGATGTCGCCGTCCGGATAGTCAGTGTCGTCGAGCACCGGGCCCCAATCGGTTTCCCGGATGACGAGTTCGACGGGCTCGGCGTTCCTGACGGCGATTTGCTCGCGAATCAGCCGATAGTCGCGGTCTCCGTCCGGCGTGATGTAGCTGTCCGGGCGCTCTCCCGGACGCAGGAGGACGGCGTCGGTCCAGTCGCCATAGCTGTTCGTATATCCCCACGCGATATTACCGTTGCTGCCGGCAACGACGAACGGCGTTCCGGGCAGCGTTACGCCACTGACATCGACGTGGGATTCCGCCTCGACTACGATGCGTGCGCGGAAAAATATGTTCGGGACACCAAGCCCCAGGTGCATGTCGTTTGCGACGATGGCGCGGCCGCTTCGGGTCAGCGTGCCGCCGACCGCCCAGTTGTTACTGCCGGCGAGCGGGTCCTTGCCGCGCTCATGCGCGGGCTCGCTTCGATCGGTGATGTCTCGCACCGCGTACCGATCTGCAGACGGCAGCGGTTCCGGATCCCGAGGTTCGCCCATCAGTGGTGCATCCCATGACGTTCCGTTCGGGTACAGCCAGGCGAATACATCCGGCGGCAGCACGCGGTGCGCGTAACCGCGCTGCAGATCCTTCGTCGCGCGCTCGTCATTCAGCTCCATAAACATCGTGTACACCACCAGCACCGCGTCCTCGATGCTCCACGGCTTCGGCTTCGTGGCCAACAGTGCGTACTCGAAGGGTTTGGCACGCAGGTTGCCGAGGCCCGCGTTGACGCCGTCGGTATAACGTTCCAGCAGCGTACGGCCGTTATCATCCAGAGCATTGACGGCATCGCGAGCCCGGCTGCGAAAGCGATGCAGGCGTGCGCGCCTGTCTGCAGAGATGGCCGCCGGCCCGATCAGGGCGGCCAGTTCGCCGGCCGACTGGCGGCGCATCAGGTCCATCTGGAAAAAACGATCCTGGCCATGGGCGAAGCCGGTCGCAAATGCTGCGTCGCGACGGTTATTCGCGCGAATCGTGACGACGCCGTCGCGATCGCGTTCTATCGTGGCGCCGGCAGCAATCCCTGCAGTCCCGACCTCTCCGTCGAGCATCGGCAAACTGGCGTGCAGAAAAATCCAGGCGCCGCCAACTGAGACGATGACGGCCATGGCCAATACTGCGAGTGCACGCCGTACCCAGCGCATGAGCATATCGTCGCGCGTGCTCAATCAGGCGCCGCGACCGTAAGTATTTTCATCGCGTTCGTCTGACCCGAGATGCCCTCAAGGTCGCCTTTAGTGAATATAACGCGGTCGCCGATCTGCACCAGATCGTGAGCGAGAAGCGTCCGGAATACTTCCGCGTACAGCTGAGACTGCTCGACGCTGAGGCTGTCGAACTCGATCGGAAAAACGCCTCGATACAGCGTAACGCGTCGTCGTGTGGCGACGTGCGGAGTAAATGCGTAGATCGGAATATCCGACCGGATGCGCGACATCCAAAGCGCCGTGGAGCCCGATTCGGTCAGCGCAATGATTGCGCGCACGGAAAGGTGATTTGCCGTATACATCACCGCCATTGCGATCGCCTCGTCGACGCGCTCGAAATAATCGCCGATGCGGTGTCGCGTGCGACCCTCGGGCAGCGGAAACGATTCTGCGCCCAGGCACACCTCGGCCATGGCACGAATGGCCTTGACCGGGTACTCTCCGACGGCCGTTTCGCCGGACAGCATGACGGCATCGGTCCCGTCCATGACTGCGTTCGCGACATCCGAAACTTCGGCCCGCGTTGGAATCGGGTTCAGAATCATCGACTCCATCATCTGGGTCGCGGTGATTACGATCTTGCTTTTTTTGCGGGTCTTGCGAATCAGGGCTTTCTGTATTCCCGTCAACCTGGCGTAACCCATCTCCACCCCAAGATCACCACGGGCCACCATGACGACGTCGGCCGCATCGATGATCGAATCGATTTCGTCTACGGCCTCCGCGCGTTCAATCTTGGCAACGATCGAGCCGGTGCCCCCCGCTTCACGGAAAAGGCGCCGCGCTTCAATGACGTCGTCGGCCGTCCGCACGAACGAGACCGCCAGAAAATCCATCTCGAGTTCCGCCGCAAGCCGAATGTTTTCCCGGTCGATGTCGGTCAAAGCCGGTGCCGAAAGACCTCCGCCCTTCTTGTTGATTCCCTTGTGGTCGGACAGGATGCCGCCAGCGACCACCGTCGTGTGGATCCTGGTACCTTCGATCCGCGCGACTTGGAGCGTGATCATTCCGTCATTGAGAAGCAGGACGTCGCCGGGTTCGACATCTTCGTGGATGGTCTCGAGCGCCACGCCGACACCGTACTCGTCGCCGTCGTTCAGCCCCAGCGCGCTGTCAAGAAAAAACGCTGCGCCTTCCGGGAGGAGAACACTACGGTTCTTGAAGCGCTTGATGCGAATTTTTGGGCCCTGCAGGTCGCCGAGCAGGCCCACGTCGCGCCCTCGGTCTTTGGCCGAATTCCGCAGCGCGGTTGCCCGCTTGCGATGATCATCGGCGTCGCCATGCGAGAAATTGAGACGCGCAACGTCGAGCCCGGCGTCGATCATTTCCTCGAGTATCGCCGGGCTTTCCGAAGCAGGTCCAAGCGTGGCAACAATCTTTGTGCGTCTTAACATGCGCGGATTATTGCACATTCGCCAAATTGCAGTGCGGCCTGAGCA
>JBFHXQ010000184.1:0-6342 GCA_041598895.1 Woeseiaceae bacterium
ACCGTCAGGATGCAGCAGCGTCGACTCGACGGTGTCACAGGAAAATAGCCGCGGACCCGACAAGAAAGCCCGGGAGACGCATTATGTGCACCAGGTTGGGGCAGACCAACTGCACGGCCGGGGCATCACGGGCGCCGGCGTGACGGTTGCAATTCTCGATACTGGCGTCTGGACCTCGGGCAGCGGCAAGAACTGGCTCCGCAAGGGCTGCGATGGCGAGGAACGCATCCTCCGCGCGTACGATGCTATAACCGGCGTCGAAGGGGACGCTGACATCGCCGAGGACAAAAACGGTCACGGCAGCCACGTGACGAGCATCATCCTGTCGTCACGCAAATCGGAGAATTCCGGCCGAGCGCCGCAGTGGAACGGCGTCGCGCCCGGCGTATCACTCGTTGCTGTTCGGGCCTTCGACGAAGGGGGTGACGGAACGTACCTCGACGTTATTCGCGGCATCGACTGGGTGGTGCGCAACAAGGACATCTACGGAATCCGGGTGCTGAACCTGTCGTTGTCTGCGCCGCCACGCTCCTATTACTGGAACGATCCGCTCAACCAGGCCGTCATGGAGGCGTGGCGCGCCGGTGTTGTCGTCGTAGCTTCGGCCGGCAATACGGGCCCCGACGCCATGTCGATCGGCGTACCAGGGAATGTGCCCTATGTCATTACCGTTGGCGCGATGACCGACAACGGGACACCGTTCGATCCCAGTGACGATCGAATTGCGAGCTTTTCCGCCGCGGGTCCAACGTACGAGGGATTCGTCAAGCCCGAGATGGTTGCGCCGGGTGGTCGCATTCTCGGCATGATGAACAAGCGCAACAAGATCCCAAATTCCCACAAGGACTTTCATGACGGGCATTCGTACTATTACATGTCCGGTACGTCGCAGTCGGCGGCCGTTGTCAGCGGCGCCGTGGCGCTAATGCTGGAGGCAGAGCCCGCGCTGACGCCGGACCAGGTCAAGTGCAAACTGATGAGCGGAGCGCGTCCCGCCACGAATGCCGATGGTTCACTTGCAGTGTCGGTTTTCGAGCAGGGCGCCGGACTCGTCGACGCGGCCCGTTCGGTGGCTTCGACCAGCTACAGCTGCGCGAACCGCGGACTCGATATTCACGCAGACCTTGCCGGCACGCGCCATTTCGGCGGCCGGGCGAACCGGGATCAGTCCGGAAATTATTACCTCATGGGACTCGACGGGTACCTGTGGACTGACGAGCGACTCCGAACCGGTGGCTATCTGTGGACCGATCGCGGCCTGACGGCAAACGGGTTTCTGTGGACGGACGGCTACCTCTGGACCGACATGCGCGTTGGCACCGACGGGTATCTATGGACGGACGGAAAAATCCGGATCGGTGGCTACCTGTGGACCAGCGGCTATCTTTGGACCGATGGCGACCTTCTGACCGATGCCTATTTGTGGACCGACAGACTGACCGAAGAGATGGCTGTCAATTTCTGGGTCGATCAGGAATAACCCCGATCAATGAACAGCCACGGTTGACCGTCGCAGCTGCGCCAATCCTGCCGCGTCGTAGATTGCGTCGAGCAGCGTTTGCTGGCGCAGGATCGCATTGCCCTCTGTCGGTAAACTGTCGCCATTTTTGAGGGCGCGCACGACGGCGTCCAGCTGATAAAAATACGTCGACAACGGGCTCATAGGTGACGTGTGTGTCGTTTTTCCCGTTTCCAGTATCAGTTGCGAGGCCGCGTGCGGCCCGAGCGGATTCTCGAAGCAGATTCTCCCCTCCGTCCCGACGATCTCGAGTGCCGCATGGCGTGACCGATCGAGCGCCATCGATGCGAACAGGCGAGCCTCGAAACCATCCGCAAACGACAGGACGGCATCGAGCTGCTCGTCGACCCCGCGGGCCGTCAGCGTTGCGCTGGCCTCGATAGCTTCGGGATCCCGTTCCGTCGTCATCAATGTCCACGATAGCGGATAACAGCCCAGGTCCATGAACGCGCCGCCGCCGGTTTCCGGCAGGTGTCGAATCTCCCGTCCACCGGCAGCGCCGATCGGCACCGTGAAGCGCGCGTCGAGGCGCATCGGTCTGCCGATGCGTCCTCCGCCCAGCCATTCGAGATAGGTTTCGAAGCTCGGGTGATAGCGATAGTGGAACGCTTCAATCAGCCGCCGGTCCGCGGTTTCTGCTGCTGCGAGCATGGCACGCGCCTCGTTCGCATTCATGGCGAGCGGTTTTTCGCAGAGGACATGCTTGCCGGCACCCAGGGCCCGGATCGTCCACTTCGCGTGAAGATTCACCGGCAGCGCGTTGTAGACCAGGTCAATATCCGCGGCCTCGACGAGTGCCGCGTAATTGCGCTCGACGCGCATGAAGCCGTGGGTTCTCGCGAAAGCCTCGGCGCGTTTGGAAGCGCGGGCGGCTACCGCCGTCAGCTCGACGTCACCGCGCACTTTCGCCGGGTAAATGATTGCTGCCGGCGTAATCCGCGCGGCACCAAGACAACCTATTCTCACCATTCCGGCATCCTTGAAATTGTACTTCGCATCTGCTGGAGTTCAGGGGAACGATCTATCATCGATTCGCTCAATTGGAAATTCAAGCAATGGCCAAGCCAGTGAGATTTGCTCCCGCAGAGCACGCCGTCAGTATGAACCGTCGACTCCAAGCGTCGCTGGTCGCCGAGCAGCCCGATCCTCCCGTGCGGGTCGACGGCGTTACGTTCGGCGTCGCGACGATGACTGCAAATGCACCGCACGGTGGCGAGCGGCACCCCGATGGAGACGAAATTCTGTACCTGATGGCGGGCCGCGCCCGGGTCGTGTTACTGAATGATGAGGCTGAGGATATCGATTTGCAGCCGGGCGACGGGCTGATCGTACCGAAAGGTGTTTGGCACAGAGTCGATATCCTCGAACCTTGCGAAATAGTCTACGTTACGCCCGGCCCGAACAACGAGTTCCGTCCGCTCGACGATTCATAGCAGTTAGCCGGCGCCGACGTACAGGCGGGAATTGGTCCCCGGCATCGTCGCGCAGGAGCAGCGGGCCGTCCCGCGTAGCTGCGACGTCCCCGATTACAGCGGGACATCTTCGACATAATGTTCGCATTCACCCCGACGGGGCGAATTTCGAGCGGGTAAAACGGCACCGTAACAAGATATTTCCAGTCATCTGAAAGATGGTGCTAGCGTGACTTTCGTCAACCAGCCGATAATTTGACAGCTCGTGATCTTGCGCAAGCGCCATGCAGACTGTCACGACCAATGAGAACAATAGCGGCGATGCCATGGAATCCGAAGAGGAAATCACCCAGGACCTGGAGCTGTTACCTGAAAGCGAGGTAGCGCCGTTTGCAGCGGAAATGGTTCCGGAACCGGAGACCGAGGCCGCGACCAGGGGATTGGACGACACCGGAGCATTTACGGCCACGGATGACCATGGCGATGATACGGGCCGGCTGCCGGCCGTAACGGATCATAGTGAACCGGAATCCGACGCATTTGCTGAACTGCAATATGAGCTCGAGCACCTGCGCGCCGTGTCGACGGGGCTCGAAAAAGAAGTTCAGGTTAGCGAAGACCTGGTCAAACGGCTCATGGATGAGCTCAACGCATCGCAGGCGCAGCAAGATCGCACGGAAAAGTTGCTCGCCGCATATGGCACCGAGCTTGCGACGCTCCAGCGAAGACTGCTCGAGCAGGAAAACGTGGACCTGCAGGCGGAAGCGGCCGCGAATCCTGAATTCGCCGACGCCGCATCGGAGCGCGAACCGGCAGCGGCCGACCGCGAGCCGGAGGCGCCGGGTGCCACTGGCATCGAGACCACGACTTCCGAATCCGGAGTGGCTCTGAGCCAGGTGCCCGCGATAGATATCGACGATGCCGATGTCGAACCGTACCCGCATCGAATGCTCATCCTCAGGAATCGCGGAACATCGAAGAAATTCGCGATCGAACCGGGGCGTGTCCAGGTCGGCAGCAGTCCCGACAACGACATCTATATCAACAGCAGCTTCATCAGCCGCCATCACGCCGAAATTGTCAGCGGGCCGGCAGAGTGCTTATTGAAAGACCTCGGCAGCACGAACGGCATATACGTGAATTCGAGACGGGTCAGGCGGCATGTTCTGCGGCACGGCGATTCGGTTGTGCTCGGCAAACATCAGTTTGAATTCGTCGAACAACAAAATCAGCCGGAAAATTGCGATAAGGAAATTCCGACGAGCAGGGCGGGTACCTAGACCGCCGCATCGGGCCGACATTATCCGCTCGAATCGAAGCGAGGAAAGCAACACGTGGAACAGAGCATTTCAACTCCGCAGGTCGGAGCATCGCCGTCAGCCGGGCGTGTCGGGGCAGCTATCATCGAGTCGCTGAGCGCGATGACGGACCGCATCCGCCGCAGACTGGCCTACGGCCTGGCGACAATGCGCCATCCATTTACAGCGCGGTTTTCATCGAATCTGTCGATCGACCGAATTGCCGACCGGCTCGCGGTCGAAGCCAGAGGATCTCAGGACGGTGCTCGAGAGCGTCCGTCGACGATACAGGAAGAACTGGCAGGCACAGAGAATGAAATCGTTCACTATTGCAGAGAACTGCAGCGCAAGGCGGACCGTCGAGTCAGCAAGATGGGCGAGCGGCTTCGTGCGCGCGGTCAGGCAATCGATCTGGACGCTACGGCTCGCTACCTGCGCGATTTACCACACCGTTGTCGAAACCAAATTCTGAGGGCAATATCGAATTCCAGGGCCGAGCTGCAATTCTTGCAGGAGCGGGAACACCAGCAACGCGCCCATTACGAAACGTTCCAGGAACAGAACAAGCTCACGCGGATCGCGCGATATCCGGACTTTCCGGCTCTTCTTGGCGTTTTTGTTATCGCATTGATCCCCGCAGGGTCTTACGCACTCGGTGCCGTTGGACTGGCAGGCTTTGAGAATGACAGCATCTTCCCGGGGAGCCTCGCGCTCGCGATGTCGGCCCTCGGCGTGCTCGTCCCGTTCCTTGTCGGCGCGGGCTATTTCCGCGGCATCAACCATGTGCAAGCCGCCGAACGCTTTGCAGCATGGTTTGCAGGCTACCTCACGCTCGCATTCGTCGTAGTGCTGGCATACGTCTCTGCCAATTACGCGGTGCAACTCGGAATCGATCCGGCTAGCACGCTGGACGATGTCCTGGCCCGGATTCTCGCGGACCCGCTGGCCGCGAAGTCCGACATCGCCGCATGGCAATGCGCAGGAATCGTCGGATTCATTGCGCTGCTGGCGTTCGTAGTCGGCTATCGAATCGATGATCCGTACCCCGGCTACGGATCCGTGCAGCGCGCATATTATCGGGCCCGCGGCCAGCATGAGAATCGGACGCGCGTTCTGCAGCGCCGGCTGAATGCCATCGTAGACGCGGCCGAGCGCGACGTTCGCGCGCGCACGAAACGGGAAAAATCCCGGATTCGGCGCTTCTCAAACCTCGTCGAAAAATCCCGGCGCATGCACACCGATCTCGCGGGATTCGACAGTGCCCTCGAGGACACCTGCAATATCCTGCTCGACCGATATCGGGCAGCGAACGAGTCGGCCCGCAGGACTGAAGTCCCATTGAGCTTTTCCGAACACGTGTGCTTCCGCGCGGACAGTGACAGCTCTGCCGAAATTCTTCGACACGGCGAGGGCCGGCTTGACATCCTCGACCGCGAGTTCGCCGAATTCGAGTCTGAAGCCGATCAGGTTCGCCAAAAACTCCGCGATCTCAATCAACGGGGCATTCTCGACGTCGAGTCGCGGATCTTTAGCGGCGACGACATCTAGCGGCGCCCGGCTCCGGCTTTCTGCTGCCACCCGTTGCGAAGATTGCCTGCGCCCTCAGGCGCCTACCGGTATCTTCGAGGCAACGCCGCGCGTGGCTACTTGCACGCTTCGAGACCCGGCCCATGGCGCCCGATGGTGCCTGCGGAGCGCCGCAAGCAGCCCTCGCGTATGCGTGATATAGTGTTAGAAAAATAATAAATCGTTTTAAAACAAACTATTAAACTTGCAAAAATATCTTGCAAATGCGAGATACATGCCTATAATACCCCCAAGCTTAGGTGATCTGACTACTTGGAGGAGTAACATCATGAGCCGATTTGAAGAGATTCAGTCCAGGGTGAGCGAGCGTGGTAAGGCACTCATCGATACCGCCGTAGACTATGCGGAGTGGGCGTTGCGCAAGAACCTCGCGGTCGCCAACGACTCGACGGAGTTTGCCGTATCTCAGCTGCGCCTACCGGCAGAAGTTGCCGATTTCGCGAGCTACCGCGAGGAACTCAAAGACTCGTACAGCAACTTTGGCAGTGTCCTGCGCGAGCACGGTGGAGACGTCGTTGCGAAGCTG